>JAUMSA010000300.1 GCA_031293105.1 Butyricicoccus sp.
ATCGCATTCGCTGTCCCGCATGCCGCTGGAGAAGATTGCGGTCGGTTAAGCGGAAAAAATCCCCGTGCCGCTTGACAGGGTTTCCCGGAACGTGGTAAACTAATAGGGCTGTTAAGAAACAGCTCTTTCGAGGTGTAGCGCAGGTGGTAGCGCGCCTGCTTTGGGAGCAGGATGCCGCAGGTTCGAGTCCTGTCACCTCGACCATCGTCGGAGCAAGCTTGCTATCGCTTGCTCCGACTTTTTTTGATGAAATCCATAAGTTCTGCATAAAAAACCGCACGGTTTCGAGTCATAGCACTCGGAACCGTGCGGGTTTTTTTATTCTATTTCGCTTAAATCGAACAGATCGTGTTCATCCAGCAGCGAATCCACCCGGATGCGCTTATACATCCGGAAATGACGGCCACAGGCATTGACCGTTTCGCCGCGCTGCGTAAACCCAAACTTGTGATAAAAGCCCTTGGCGCGCTCGTTGTGTTCGGCAACATTGGCACATAAATATTCCCGTCCCAACCGGCGATAGACCGAAAGCGACTGGCCGATGATCTGGGCGGACAGGCCGCTGCCGCGATAGTCAGCGGCGATGCAGTAGCCGCCCACCATGCCCACACCCGGCTCGGCCGTATCGGCCGCGTCCAGGAACACCAACGCCACCGGGGTGTCATCCAGCATACCAAACGAAACCGCATCCGGCAGAACAGCAGATGCCGCATCGGCCTGCTGCAATTTGGCCGCTTCGTCCAGCAGGGCGTCACTGCCGTAGGCACTGAGGTATTGCTCCCGGACAAAGGAGAGCAGCAGCGCCCGGTCTTCCTCGTCCTGGGGGTCATAGGGACGGTACCAAAGCTGGATGGAAGCCGGCAGGCCCTTGTTGTCCTTCCAGCCCAGGGCGGCAAAGGTGGACAACTCCTGGGGCAGGTGAGAGGCATCGTTCCAGTATTCGGCGCGCACGCTGCCATCGTCTTCGAACAGCAGCTTGGCGACACAGGTGTTGTCGCCCCAGCCGATTTCCCCCACCTGTTCGGGCGCCAGATGCAGCACCCGGCATAGTAAGCTGCGGATGGCCGACCCATGGGACACAACCGCTAAGGTCTGGCCCGGCCGCTGGCGCGCGATGCGATGCAGTTCGGCAAGCACGCGGTCGCCAGCCTGCATGACCGTTTCCCCGCCCGGCACCGTGCATTCCCACGGGCGGCTGTGCCAGATGGCGAAATCCTCCGGATATTCGCGGGGCAGGATGGCCCAGGTCTTGTCCTCCCACAGGCCCATGTCAATTTCGTGCAGTTCCGGGCGAATGATGACCCTCATGCCCTTGGGGTCTGCAATGGCCTTGGCCGTATGGCGGGCGCGGTATAAGTTGGACGCATAGATGGCATCCAGCGTCACCGGCGCAAAGCGCTCGGCCAAATAGGGCAGCTGGGCATAGGCTTTGGGGGTGAGCAGGGAGTCGTAGACGCCATGGCAGCGACGATAGACATTGCCTTCGGCCTCCGCATGGCGGATGAGATAGATGGTCGTCATACCTCCACAGCCCCTGTCAGTTCGGTGACCTTTTCAATCTTATGGGCGCGCATATATTCTTCTAGCTGCTGGAGCGCCTTGACCGGCACCAGGGGATCGGCAAACATGGTCGTACCAATGGCCACCGCATTGGCGCCTGCCAACATCATTTCCACGATATCCGCGCCGGTGCGGATGCCGCCCATACCGATGATCGGCACATCGACCGCCTTGCGCACCTGATAGACCATGCGCACAGCGACCGGGAACACGGCCGGGCCGGACAGGCCGCCCATGATGTTGGACAAAATCGGTCGGCGGGTGTTGACATCGATGCGCATGCCGAGCAGGGTGTTGATGAGGCTGAGCGCATCGGCGCCAGCGGAAACAGCCGCGCGGGCGATTTCGGTGATATCGGTGACATTGGGGCTTAATTTCACGATCAGCGGCTTTTTGGCCTTTTTCTTGGCTGCCGAAACCACTTCTTCTACCATGGCCGGTTGGGTGCCAAAGGCCATGCCGCCGCACTTGACGTTCGGGCAGGAGATATTCATTTCAATGAGGTCGACATCGGCATCCGAGATCTTTTCGACCATGCCTTCGTATTCCTCGACCGTGTTGCCCGACACGTTGGCGATGATCTTGGTGTCATACTGCCGTAAAAAGGGAATCTGTTCTTCGATAAACTTATCGATACCCGGGTTTTGCAGGCCGACGCAGTTCAAGATGCCCGACGGGGGTTCCGCAATGCGCGGCGCCGGATTGCCCAGCCGCTCGGTGGGGGTCAGGCCTTTAACGCCAATGCCGCCCAGCGCGGACAGGTCGAAAAATTCGCCGTACTCATGGCCGAAACCAAAGGTGCCGGAAGCCGTTGTAACCGGGTTTTTCAGTTCTACCCCGCAGATGTTTACCCGTAAATCCATTACCAAACGACCTCCTTTGCGTCAAATACCGGTCCGTCCTTGCAGACATGTCCATAGCGCACGCCCTCCTGGCCGTCCTTGAGTTTCAGTTCGCAGGCGCATACCAGGCAGGCGCCAATGCCGCAGCCCATGCGCTCCTCGAGCGAAACCTGGCACGGCAGGCCGGCTTCGTCCGCGATCTCCGCCACCGCCTTGAGCATGGGACGGGGGCCGCAGGCGCACACGCCGGTATATTCGTGCAGATGCTGCCGCAGCAGGTCGGAAACAAAACCATGGAAACCGCAGGTGCCGTCATCGGTGCAGATGTGGGTGCGGCCAAGCTCCTCAAAACGGCTTTGCAGGATGATGACATTGCGGCTGCGGAAGCCTAAGATGGCGGCCGGCTGGGCCGAGCCCTGCTTGGCCGCATGCATGGCATACAGCATGGGCGGGACACCGATGCCGACGCCCACCATAACCGGCCGGTTGCCCAACGCTTCCAGATCGAAACCATGCCCCAGCGGGCCGAGGACGTCGAGCGGGTCGCGCGGGTCCCGGCGGGCCAGCCAGGTTGTGCCGTCGCCTTTGACCTGGAAGAAGATTTTAATTAAATCGCCCTGTACATCGCAAATGGAGATCGGGCGGCGCAGCATGCGGCCCTCCCCACAAGCGATGTGGAGGAATTGGCCGGGCTTGGCAGCGGCCGCAATACCGGGCGCGCGCAGGGTCAGCGCATAGAGCCCGTTGCCGCGCTCTTCCCGGTAGACCACCATACAGATTTCCTGTTTCACCATCAAAAGGATACCTCCTTGATTTTTTTGCAATTTGGCACATGATCCAATGCAAACATTTGGGTATATTATAACATAAAACCGCTTCAACCACAA
>JAUMSA010000362.1 GCA_031293105.1 Butyricicoccus sp.
TTAAAAAAGTGGGCAAAGTGTATTATTTTGACCCGCACGGGCTGGAAGTCCGTCCGGGTGAGCACGTGATCGTCGAAACGGCACGTGGCATCGAATGCGGCGAATGCGCGCTTGGCAACACCGATGTGGACGACAGCCAGGTGGTCAAGCCGCTGAAAAAAGTGGTGCGCATCGCCACCGAGACCGACTTGCAGGTCGCGCGCGGCAATGAGCAGCAAGCACGCGAAGCGTTCGACATCTGCAAAGCCAAGATCGCCGAGCACGGTCTGGACATGAATCTGGTATCGGTCGAGTGCACCTTTGATTTAAACAAGATTCTGTTTTACTTCACGGCCGACGGGCGCGTGGACTTCCGTGCCCTGGTCAAGGACCTGGCGTCCATCTTCCGCACCCGCATCGAGTTGCGCCAGATCGGTGTGCGCGACGAAGCCAAGATGATCGGCGGTCTGGGCATCTGCGGCCGGGAACTGTGCTGCGCCAGCTATCTGGAGGATTTTCAGCCGGTGTCCATCAACATGGCCAAGGACCAAAACCTGTCGCTCAATCCGGCCAAGATTTCGGGCACCTGCGGCCGCTTGATGTGCTGCCTGAAGTACGAATATGAAGGCTATCACGAAATGCAGAAGGTGACCCCCAAGGTCGAAAGCCTGGTGGAGACGCCCGAAGGCCGCGGCACGGTCGTATCCACCCAGATGCTCTGCGGCACCTGCAAGGTGCAGCTGGAGGATGCGCCCGACACGCCCAAGACCTTCTGCTGTCAGGACTGCGTGATGCTGCGGTCGGGCCGCGCCAAGCGCACCCCCAACCACACCGAATCTGCGCCCAAGCCGGAAAAGTCGGTCAAGGCCGAAAAACCGGTGATGGACGAAAGCCCTGCCGCGCTGCCGCCCGAAGAGGAAGCGGCTGTGTCCGCTAGCGAGGGCGGAGAATCCAAACCACGCCGCCGGCGCCGGGGTGGTGCACGCCGCCGCCGGAAGCCCAGCGGAGAGGGTGCCGGTGCTGAGCCGCCGACCCAAGAATAAGTAAAAAGACCTGCCTAGCGGCAGGTCTTTTTTTATGTAGAAAGCCGCGCGAACGAATCGTTCGCGCGGCTTTTGCTGCTTAATAGCGGGCTTCGTAGGTACCGTTTTTGATTTTCTCTACGGTCGAATCCCGGAAGTCGGTATACACTTCGCCCGGCTCCATTTCGACACCCTTGATGCGTGCCAGTTCTTCCACCGTGACGAAAGCATAACCCTTTTCGCTCAGCTCGTCGATGGCTGCCATGGTGCCTTCCAGCGTGCAGTCACGCAGGTCGTGCATCAGGACGATGTCGCCATCCTTGGCATTTTCCACGATCACGCTGCGGATATGCTCAGCATTGCGGTATTTCCAGTCCTCGGTGTCCACGCTCCAGTTGATGATCGGCAGGCCGAGTTCCTTGGCCGCATTCTTGACATCATCGTTGACTGCGCCGCCAACCGGACGGAATACCGTCGGCTTTTCGCCGCAGTAAGACTCGATCAGTTCGTTGTTGGACTGGATCTGGTCGATGATGGTGTCATAGCTCTTTTTGGTGAGCAGACCCGGATGGTCCATCGTGTGGTTGCCCAGTTCGTGCCCTTCGGCCAGGTAGCGGTCCATATGGGTATGGAAATCCTTGATGCGGTAGCCGCACATAAAGAACGTTGCATGTGCGCCGCGCTCCTGCAAGCCATTGAGCAGGCGGGCGGTCAGACCCGAAGAACCACCTGTCGGGCCGTCGTCAAAGGTCAGGGCCACATAAGCATCTGCCTTGGGGATGGGCGGCCGCTTCTCGGGCAGAGCTTCGCCCAGGCTGGTCAGATAAGCGACCTGGCTGGTGGCGTTTGCAAAACTCTGCGAACCGATCATGCAGACTTCGCCTTCGCCTGCTTCGGAATACTCCAGCATGCTCGTGAGCAGGCTGGACGAAACATACAGAACATCGTCCTGCACCAGAACGTCCTTGGAATCGCCCTTGGCGTCCTTGCCGTCCACCTTGGCGCCGCCGTCGCTGGTCAGCTCGATGGATTTTTCCCCAATCGTCAGCTTAGCGCCGCCGTCGTCCAGATCTTCTGCCTGACCGTCCAGGACACAAGCCACGGCCTTGGCCGGCAGATAGTATTTGTCGTTGGCGATCATGGGCGTATACAGCACTTCATCGCCATCCATCAGGTCGACATTTTCGCCATTTTTGACGACATAGTCGGAATCGGTGCGGAAAACCAGGCTATTGGCCAACAGGGTGGCACGCGGTACGCCCAACGTTTCCACGGCCTTCTGGCCCAGCTTTTCGATGTCCTTATCCTTGATTTCCTTGTGCTTGGTGTTGACGATCACGCTGGACGTCGTGCTGTCCTCGGCATAGCCCCAGGCAAATGCCTGCGACACGGCCTTGACCGGTACATACAGCGTGCCATTCGTGTTGACAGCCGGGGACGATACCGGTACGGTTTCTTCCCCGCCGGTGATCTCCGTGCCGTCTACGGCGATTTTCACTGCCGTTTTGTCCAGGGTCAACGTAGCCGTCTGTGCTGCGTTATCCCATTCCATCTCCATCCCCAGGGCATCCGACAGTCCGCGAATCGGGACCATCGCATCGCCGGCTTCCGAGCGGTACACCGCCGCATTCTCTCCCAGCGAAACTTCTTTGCCATTGAGCATGGCGCGATCGTTGCCCTCCTGCAGAACGAGCTCACTCGACGAGCCGAGCAGCGGAAATCCGCCTGCGCTTGCGCCGCTGATCAGCGGCGGCAGGATGGCCAAGCAAAAAACGATCGCCATTAAAACAGCGCCAATTTTCCATTTCATAGCGTGCTTACCTTCTCCCACATAATCGATATTCCCTTTTAGTGTTCTGGCATTCCGGTGGTCGCCATCTCCCCCGGCCTGCCGTTTGTCACACTCTCTGGGTTCTCGCCTATTATATCATATTCTACGACATTTCGGGTAACAAAATGACAAAAAAACGCAGGAATCCGAAAAAATCTCCTGCGTTTTTTTGACTTTTGTATCCAGGCTGCGACGGCAATGTTTCCAAGTTGCATCTTCGCCGTCCGGGCTGGCTGCCCTTATCATTGTATCCCGCCGCGGCCCCGATTAGCACACCTTTTGGAAACCTTCGGAGTTATCCCTTATTTTCCAAAAACTGCTCCTCTAAAAAGGCGAGAACCCGCTCGCGCAAACAGTCCAAATCGCCGTCGTTGACCAGCACATGGTCGTAGGTGTATTGCTCGACCGAATCGTCGGCCCGGTTGCCCAGCGGCCCGCGGGCATCCAGGCTGGGCCGGCGTACGAGCAGCGTCTGGCAGCCTGCCGGCACGGCGCTGCAAAACCGCGCGATCTCCTCCGGCTCCCGGATGTGCACGAACAGAATCTGCTCGTCGCTCTGCCGGAACTGCTCGACCTGCTGCATGCAATACTGAAAGGACAGGTCGTTATATTCGGTAAACACCTCTTTGAGCCGGGCGAGCAAGCGACGGGCCTCGGGCGTCTTGACGCCATCCCATCCGGCAAAGCGCGCGATTTCGACAATGGGTGTGATCGACGACACGTTACGCACCCGATAGGCCTGGGCGGCGATGTCGCACACGGTGTCTTTCCCGGCGCCGCCGCTGCCGTTGATGACAAAGATCTGCTTTTTCAAATCCGAAACCCTCCTGTTGCCGCAATGACCTGCCCGGTGACAAACGATGTATCCGCTCCGCACAAGGCGCGAATCAGCCGGGCGACTTCGTCCGGCGTTCCCAGACGGCCAAGCGCGGTTTCCTCGGCCAGCTCGGCCAGAACTTCGGCGCTGTGCATGGCGTTCATCTCGGTATCGATCACACCGGGCGCCACGCAGTTGACCCGGATGCCGCTGAGCCCGAGTTCCTGGGCGAGCGACTTGGTCAGGCCAATGAGTCCGGCCTTGGACGCCGCGTAATGGCTTTCGCACGACGCACCGGTCACGCCCCAGACCGAGGACACGGTCACGATGCTGCCCGCCTTGGCGGCCACCATATCGGGCAAGACCGCCTGAATGGTATAAAAGGCGCTGTCCAGGTTGACGGCAAACATCCGCCGCCAATCCTCGTCGGTCAAATCGCAGAACATCTTCTGCTGCGCGATGCCGGCATTGACGACCAGGGCATCGATTGCGCCAAACTGCTCCCGTATCTGCTGCGCACACCGGTCCACCTCGGCCCGCACGGCCATATCGCCCTGCAAGGCCAGCACCGGATACTCGGCCAGCTCCCTGGTCAGGTCTTGTGCCGCCTGCGCGGATTTTTGGTAGGTGAATGCCACCCGCCAGCCGCTCCGGGCAAATTCGCGCACCGCTGCCGCGCCAATGCCGCGCGAACCGCCGGTGACCCAAACGGTTTTCATCTCTGATTCTCTCCTTTGTAATCAAAGAAGCCGGCATGGCCGGCCTCTTTTTGCAAATTGCTCCTGTTAAATGGCAACCGTCTGCTGCGCTTCAAACAGGCACTGATTGAGGTCCTTCTTGCGAGTCAGAGCCTCTTCAATGTCCAAATCGGTGATCTGGTTGTCGTCAAAGACGACGACGCGGTTGCTCTTGCCTTCCATCAAGGCGCGCACGGCGGCGTAGCCCATGCGGGTAGCCATGACGCGGTCCTGCGAAGACGGCGAACCGCCGCGCTGGATGTGGCCCAGGATGGTCACACGCGTATCGACGCCCGTGCTCTCGTGGATGCGGTCGGCGACTTCCTGTGCCGAGCCATACCCTTCGGCGACGATGATGATGTGGTGGTTTCTGCCCTTGATGCGGCCAACGCGCATCTTTTCGATGACATCGACCTCAAAATCGATCTCCCGCTCGGGCAGCAGGGTTGCGGTCGCACCCACGGCACAGCCGACATTGAGCGCCAGATGCCCGGCATGGCGGCCCATGACTTCAACGACCGAGCAGCGTTCGTGCGACTGCATGGTGTCGCGCAGTTTGTCGATGCACTCGATGGCGGTATTGCAGGCCGTATCAAATCCAATGGTATAATCCGAGCAGCCGATGTCGTTGTCAATCGTGCCCGGTACGCCGATGCAGGGCACGCCCTTGCGCGAAAGCGCCAGCGCGCCGCGGAACGTACCGTCGCCGCCGCAGCAGATCAGACCGTCAATGCCCAGATACCGGCAGGTATCGGCTGCCTTTTGCAGGCCTTCTTCGGTGAGCATTTCCATGCAGCGTGCCGTATACAGCATGGTGCCGCCCTTGCGGATGATGCCGTCTACGCTGCGCGCGGCCATCTCGATGATGTCGCCGTTGATCAGGCCGCTGTATCCGCGGCGGATGCCGAGCACTGAAATATCGTTGGCCGATGCCGTACGAACGACCGCACGAATGAGAGCATTCATACCGGGTGCGTCGCCACCGCTGGTCAACACGCCGATGCGGCGAATGGTCTTGTTTTCCATGGTTTGTCCCTCCAATTCCTGGGCCCCGGTCGGATGCAGTCGGACCGGGATCGGTGCGATTTCGGTTTCCGGAAGCAGGGCCCGCCTGCTGCCAAATTGTAATTCACTTTATTAT
>JAUMSA010000383.1 GCA_031293105.1 Butyricicoccus sp.
GTAACTCTATTCTACCAGGGTTCTGTATGAACTTCTTTTTATTTTCCTAAAGTGTTGCACTTGATAGTATAATTCACCGTGATAAAGTGAGCATGGCCCGGCGCATGGGCGGCCTGCTTGAGATCAGTGACATCTGAGGAAACAAAGTTACAGCCTGGATGTAACACATTTTGTTTCCATGAAATCGACCAAATTTATGCGATTTTTGTGCTATCCACAGTCTTTTCCACAACATATATGCCCTGTAAAGGGAAACGTACGTCGCAATATTACACCTGTGTTACACCTCCTGCAAATCCGTTGACGCCGGTCAAAACGGGTGGTAAACTAGTTCTCGAACAAAGGGGCTCCCCGCCCCGAAAATAAAAAGGAGGAAAAAACCTATGAAGAATCTGAAAAAGGTTCTCGCGCTGGTACTGGCGTTCGCCATGGCGTTTACCATGATGGCGACAGCTGGCGCAGCATACACGGATTCGGCTGACATCCAGGCAACCGAAGCTGTTGATATGCTCTCCGCGCTGGACATTATGGCTGGCGATCCGGACGGCTCCTTCCGCCCAAACGACACCATTACCCGCGCAGAGGCCTGCCGCATGATCTATTCGATCCGTACGAATAGCGATAATGCGGATGCATACAAGGATATGCAAACCACCTTTACCGACGTTCCGGCGGACGCTTGGTACGCTGGCTATGTAAAGCACTGCCAGGCTGCCGGCATTGTATCCGGTACTTCGGCAACTACTTTTGAACCGACCCGTGATGTAACCGGTGTCGAGCTGGCACTGATGTGCTTGCGCGTCATGGGTTACGACCCGGCTAAGGCCGACATCGGCGGCTCGACCTGGTCCACCAAGACCATCTCGCTGGCTACTGAAGCTGGCATCCTGGATGACGTAAACACCACTATCACCGCTGCTTGCCCGCGTCAGTGGGCTGCCCAGATCATGTTCAACATGCTGGATGCAGACACGGTTCGCTGGTCGGATGATGCCAATGGCTATGTCAAGGACACCAAGTATGTAAATGGTAATACCAGCTTGGTTACTTACATCACGGTTGGCGAGAAGTACATGCAGATGACCAAGTCTGTTGGTGTTATCACTGCAATGAGCAAGGATACCTTGACCCTGACGCAGAGCACCTCGGACTATGCAGACAGCACCTATCGTGTACAGGACCCGAGCTTTACGAAGGTTCCCGTGGACTACTCCGATCTGATGGGTAAGCATGTCAAGGTTATGGTTAAGGATGCTAAGTCCAATCAGGTTGTTGGCATCTATGAAACCGAAGACAACTCTTCTTTGACCGTAAATCAGTCCGCAATTGATGTAGATGGTACCGATAAGATCAAGGTAGACGGCCAGTCCTACAAGCTGGAAGACACTGTTTCTGTATACGCTGACGGCGCTTACAGCACCAAATACACTTCCAGCAGCAGCTTCAAGAACCAGCAGTCCCCGAACGTACTCACTTTTGTGGATACCGATG
Organism: Butyricicoccus sp.; assembly: GCA_031293105.1. Classification (GTDB taxonomy): domain Bacteria; phylum Bacillota; class Clostridia; order Oscillospirales; family Butyricicoccaceae; genus Butyricicoccus_B. The sequence goes on from JAUMSA010000383.1 coordinate 1,492, forward strand.
GCGATAGCAAGTTTGATGTTGCTGTTGTAAAGACTTACACGGTTGCAAAGGTTACCTATGCTTCTTCCACCCAGATTATTGCTGGCGGCAAGACCTATAAGCATAGCGACGAAAACATTGCTGCTGATCTGGCTCGCGATGATTTTGTTGTTATCACGGAAAACCTGTATAACGATAACAAGGACATCGTTAAGGCTGATGTTATCACGGGTACGCTGAGTGCAACCAAGGGCAACCCGATCACTGATTACCAGATTGGTGATACTTGGTACAAAGCAGCAGCAGACCGCACCGAACTGAATACCGTAAAGGCAACCAACGAAGTTGAAGCCGTTGCAGTAAACGGTGTTATGTTCTACATCAAGAAGACCACTGGCAACAAGGGCGCAATCAGCGATGTTGCTCTGGTTGTGAACAAGGGCACTGGCGTTAACAACCGTCAGGTTAAGCTGGCATTCTTTGACGGCAGCACCAAGGTTGTTGACTTCGACAGCGACTCTACTGTAACCTGGACGAACCTGACAGAAGGTAACGTATACGAGTATTCGATCAGCAGCAATGAGTATTCCTTCGAAATGCTCAACCTGCAGGCGGATTACTTCGGCGACTACACTGCAATCGACAACGGCTCGGACGATAGCGCTACTGGTGTAGAAACCAACGTTGTAAACTTTGCGCAGAATTCCCCGAACACCAATCCCTACACAATTACAAACGGTGTTGATGTTTCCACCGGCACAACCGCACAGTGGAACAATGCAACTTCGATTTCGGACGACGCACAGGTTCTCCTGTACGACTTCAGCAACGATGGCTCCAACAAGAGCAGCAAGCTGATCACCGGTAAGCAGTACAAGGCATTGACGGTTGGTGCGGCTGCTGGTAATGTTGCAAACAAGGGCGGTATTGCAGCTTTCACTTACGACGATGACGGTGTAACCCGCGTTGGCGCAATGGCAGTTGCAGTACGTAGCATTGATAGCGTAGCAACCAACACCACCCATAACTACTATGCAATGATCGTAGAGGATGCCGCAACCGTTGGCTCCAACACCATCTCCTACAAGATCTGGAACGGTACCGATACGGTAACTGTTACCGAACGCAAGAACAGCACCGTTAACCGCGATATGGGTCAGGCAATTGGTTACAATTCGATCGATGAAAACAATGTAATCGACGATGTAGCTACCGTAGGCACCGTAGGCGCTATTAAGGGTGTAACCAGCAATGGTTCGAAGGTTACCTTTGATGAAAGCACGCAGCAGAACATCACCGGTGATACGACGGTTCTGTATGTAAACACCGATGAGGAGAAGGCTGAGGATATCGGCAAGACCTCCGGCTCGGTTGTCAAGGCTTCGAAGAGCGGCAATATTTGGCTGAACAATGCAATCTATGTCACGGAACAGTCTGGTCTGGTGAACGATGATGATCTGGATCTGCTGATCGTTGACCTGGCTGGTAAGATGAAGGGTGCAATGGCAGAAAAGACCGTTAGCACGACTCCGTCCACCAGCGGTTCTGCAACCGTTCAGTTTGAAGCAAGCGAAGATGTTGTTGCTGGTGATACCATGAATCTGGTTGTAACCGGCAAGGCAGGTACTACTGTACAGGTTACTCTGACCAATGCAGTATTCGCTTCCAACAATAAGACAACCCGCACGATTACGATCGGTGCTTCCGGCCGTGAAGTTGTAGAAACCATCGCAGATGGTGCTGGTAATGTTTCGATCGCACGTGCTGTTGCAAGCGATGTAGAGTATGCAATCACCTACACCACTCCGGTGACTACGGTTACTGGTGAGGGTAAGTATGCAGGTACAATCTCTTTGAGCGGCGCTGAGAAGGTCGGCTCTACAGGTACCGTAGAAGTTACTGTTGCTGCTACCGCAGATGCAAGCGCTACCGCTTCCGCAGTAGTTACGCTGTCCGCTACCAGCGGCACGGCAGGAACCGTATCTTTCACGAAGGCTGAACTGATCTCTGGCGAAAGCAAGACGGTTAATGTAACTGGCATTACTCAAAATACCACCATTTCGGCTTCTGCAGCAAAGACCGCAGAGTACGCGACCCTGACTTCTGTATCGCTTACAGGTACGACAGATCAGCAGCTAGGTACTGGTAATGAAACTATTACTGTTACCAATAATAACGATGGCACCGCTACTGCAACGCAGACTCTGACTGGTTTCTCAGATGGCGTCAATGATAAGATCAAGCTGAACATTCCTGCGAATACAACGGTAGAAATTACGAATGCAGGCACTACTGGTGTTAGCAAGGGTTCGTATACTGGCAGTGATTTGGATTTGAGCGCTGCTGGTACGATTACGTTCGAACTGACAACGACTGCAGCAAACTGCGAAAACCTGGTTACTACTCTGACAATCGTGGTAACAGCGTAACGGTATAACAATCAATCTGTTATTCTCTGTCAGATAGTGAAAAGCCCCCTCATTTGAGGGGGCTTTTCTTATGCTTATGGTGAATTATACTATCAAGTGCAACACTTTAGGAAAATAAAAAGAAGTTCATACAGAACCCTGGTAGAATAGAGTTAC
>JAUMSA010000230.1 GCA_031293105.1 Butyricicoccus sp.
CGTCATCATGGAGCTAATCCAGATGGTCGTTCCGGTCATCGTCCCGATTCCGTTCAGCCTGTATTTTGACGTGTTTGACGGCATGATTCAGGCAATCGTGTTTGTCTTTTTGACCACGCTGTTCCTGGCGGAATCGATTGAGTAATTCACTTTCAGCTACAAAAAAAAATTAGGAGGAAATAAAAAATGGGTATTGCAATTGGCGCGGGTATCGCGGTTCTGACTGGTTTGGGTGCAGGTATCGGTATTGGTTTTGCGACGGGCAAGTCGTCCGAGGCAATCGCACGGCAGCCGGAATCCGCTGGCCAGATCAGCAAGAATCTGATCCTTGGCTGTGCGCTGGCTGAGGCAACTGCGATTTACGGCTTCCTGATCGGCATCCTGCTCATCTTCATGTCCTGATCGGGGGCGTTATCGGATGATCCTGAATCTGAACGCGCAAATTATCTGGGTGTTCGCCAATCTGCTGGTACTATTGCTGCTGATGAAGAAATTCCTGTTCGGGCCGGTCACCAAAATGCTGGATGAACGGGCCAAGGGCGTATCGGACACGCTCGATCAGGCGGAAAGCCGTCTGGCGGAAGCCGAACAGAGCAAGGCATCGTCGGACCAGCAGCTGGCGCAGGCCCAGAGCGAGGCGGCCCGCATCATCGCTGCTGCCAAGCAACGCGGGGAGCGAGAATATGAGCGCCGCATTGCCGAGGCCGAGCAGGCCGTACAGCGGCTCAATGCGCAGGCAGCGCAGCAGCGGGAAGCCGACCGTGCGGCCATGCTGGCGGACGCCAAAAAGCAAATCGCGGCACTGGTGCTGCTGACCACGGCCAAGGTTTCTCAGTGCCGTCTGGATGCAGACACCGACCGCACCATGCTGGATTCCTTCCTGCAGGAGGAAGCGGGTGACGCGTTATGAGTACGGTAGCCGCCCGCTATGCGGCTGCGCTGCGCGAATCCGGCGGTACGCTGGAAGAGCTGCGGCGCACAGCCGACTATCTGACCGAATGCGCGCCGCTGTGGGAAGCGCTTTGCAGCCCGGCGGTGGAAGTGCGGGAAAAGCATGCCGTGCTCGACCGGCTGCCGGACTTTACCGCGCGCGAAAACCTGCTGCATTTTTATAAAATGCTGGCGGAAAAAGGCCGGATGGCTTTGCTTCCCGAAATCGTGGACGCATATCGTCTGCTGGAACTGCATGCAAACAAGGAAGGCCTGTGCACGCTGCGCTGCGCCCGCGAGCTGGATGAAAAACAGCTGGGCGAACTGGCGCGGCTGCTGTGCCGCAAGCATGGCTATCAGGCCATGACCATGGAAATCGTCATCGACCCGGCGGTGCTGGGCGGTTTTGTCGCCGAACTGGACGGCATTACCTATGATAAGAGCGTAGGCGGACAGCTGCATGCACTGGCACAGAGCCTGCAAAAGGGGTGAAAATTGTTGAACCATTCTGATGAAATTATATCCATTCTCCGCGAGGAGATTGAACAATATGATAACCGCACGCGCCGGGATGAAACCGGCACGGTGCTGGAAATCGGCGACGGCATCGCAACCGTTTACGGTCTGGGCCGCGCCGTGTACGGCGAGCTGGTGGAGTTTGAAACCGGCGTGCGCGGCATCGTGCTCGGTTTGGAGCGCGACAGCGTCGGCGTCGTTCTGCTCGGCAGCGAAACCGGGCTGCACGAGGGCTCGCAGGTTCGGCGCACCGGACGTGCAGCCGATGTGCCGGTCGGCAATGCGATGCTCGGCCGCACGGTCAACGCACTGGGTGAGCCGATCGACGGCCTCGGCCCGATCGACTGCACCGAGACCCGCCCGATCGAACGCGAAGCGCCGGGCGTTGTCACGCGTGAACCGGTCAACCAGCCGCTGCAAACCGGCATTCTCGCCATCGACGCGATGGTGCCGATCGGCCGCGGCCAGCGTGAGCTGATCATCGGCGACCGACAGACCGGCAAGACGTCGATCGCGGTCGACGCTATCCTGAACCAGAAGGGGCAGGGTGTTATCTGCATTTATGTGGCGATCGGCCAGAAGGCATCCACGGTTGCCAAACTGCGCGGCACGCTGGAAAAGCACGGCGCGCTGGAATACAGCATTATCCTGTCGGCGACGGCATCGGATTCCGCGCCGCAGCAGTACATTGCGCCCTATGCAGGTGCCGCCATCGGCGAGTACTTTATGGAACAGGGCAAGGACGTGCTGATCGTCTACGACGACCTGACCAAGCACGCGGTCGCTTACCGTACGCTGTCCCTGCTGCTGCGCCGCTCGCCCGGCCGTGAAGCCTATCCGGGCGACGTATTCTATCTGCACTCCCGTCTGCTCGAGCGCGCCTGTCATCTGACCAAGGAGTACGGCGGCGGCTCGATGACCGCCCTGCCGATCATCGAAACCCAGGCGGGCGACGTATCGGCCTACATTCCGACCAACGTCATTTCGATCACGGACGGCCAGATCTATCTGGAAAACGATCTGTTCTTTGCGGGCCAGCGCCCGGCCGTCAACGTCGGCCTGTCGGTTTCCCGTGTCGGCGGCGCCGCACAGACCAAGGCGGTCAAGAAAACAGCCGGTACGCTGCGTATCGATCTGGCCCGTTTCCGCGAACTCGAGGTATTCACCCAGTTCAGCTCGGATTTGGATAAGGACACCCGCCGCACGCTGGCACACGGCAAGCAGCTGATGGAAATTCTCAAGCAGCCGCTCTGCCACCCGCTGCAGGTATGGCAGCAGGCGGTTATCCTGTATGTCGCAACCAGCGGCCTGCTTTCCGATGTCCCGCTGGGTCGGGTCAACCAGTTTGTCCGCGATTTTGCGGACAGTCTGCCCGACACCCTGACAAGCGAGATCCAATCCACCGGCACGCTGAGCGGCACGTCGGCAGAACAGATCCGCGAAGCGCTGGAAGCGTATAAAAAGCAGGTGAGTGCGGCATGGC
>JAUMSA010000255.1 GCA_031293105.1 Butyricicoccus sp.
TGTACATCGAAAAAGACTGCAAACGTGGCTACACCGAGTACTGCCGCTGCGAAGACAACAACGGCGAAGGCTCCATGATGGACGTTGCCGTTCTCATCATGGAAGACGGCGATACCTACGAATTCCACGAGAAAGAAAAAGAAATGGCCTGGATCATGATTAAGGGCAAGGCCACGGTTGAGTATGAAGGCAAGACCGCGGATATGGATCGTCCGAACCCGTTTGACGTATCCACCTACTGCCTGCATCTGGCAGCTGGCCAGTCGTGCAAGATCACCGCGCACGGCCACTGCGAATTCTACGTGCAGAAGACCTACAACGACAAGCATTTTGAAGCGCACCTCTATCTGCCGGAAGAAACCGACACTTGGCACCGCGGTGCAAACGGCGAATGCGGCGGCTGCATCAAGCGCGACGTCCGCACCAGCTTCGACTACGAGATCAACCCGCTGTCCAACATGGTACTCGGCGAGATCATCAACCTGCCGGGCAAGTGGTCGTCCTATCCCCCGCACTTCCATCCGCAGCCCGAAGTATACTTCTATCACTTCGAAGATGAACGCGGCTTTGGCGCTGGCTGGGTAGACGGCAAGATCGAAGAGCTGCATCATCATGGCCTGTCCATCATCACCAAGGGCAACCATCCGGTTGTTATGGCGCCGGGCTATCCGTGCTGCTACCTGTGGGGCATCCGTCATCTGCCGGGCGACCCGTGGACCAAGACCCGTATCGACGACCCGGTACATGCTTGGCTGGTTGATCCGAACGCAAAGTTCTGGAACGGCGAAGATGGCGTACCGATGAGCGAGTACACCAAGAATAAGTAATCCACCGGAAAGAAAGAAATGGATTTTTAAGGAGGACAACAACCTTATGAAACATATGGAAACCGTTCGCCTGACCGCATCGCAGGCCCTCGTTCGCTTCCTCGAGAACCAGTTTGTCAGCTACATTGACATGGACGGCAAGGAAGTTGAGCATAAGTTTGTCAAGGGTATCTTCATGCTGCCCGGTCACGGCAACGTGGTTGGCTTTGCCAACGGCGTTGAGCAGGAACTGAAGGACATGATTGTCTATCAGGGCAAGAACGAACAGGGCATGGCTCTGGCTGCGGTTGGTTTTGCCAAGCAGAAGCGCCGCAAGCAGATCTTTGCTGCAACCTCGTCGGTTGGCCCCGGCGCCTGCAACATGGTTACTGCCGCCGCTACCGCGACCGCAAACAATATCCCGGTTCTGATTCTGCCGGGCGATATCTACGCTTCTCGTCAGCCGGACCCGGTTCTCCAGCAGATGGAGCAGCCGCAGAATCTGTCCATTTCGGCACATGACGCTTTCCAGGCTGTCACCAAGTATTGGGGCCGCATCAACCGCCCCGAGCAGGTTATGACCGACATGATTTCGGCCATGCGCGTACTGACCGATACCGCGAACACCGGTGCGGTTGCCATCTCCCTGCCGCAGGACGTACAGGCCGAAGCTTACGACTATCCGGTTGATTTCTTCAAGAAGCGCGTATGGCGCATTGACCGCCGTCCGATTACCAAGTATGCTCTGGACAAGGCTGTCGAAGTCATCAAGGACGCTAAGAAGCCGCTCCTTATCTGCGGCGGCGGCGTACGCTATGCCGAAGCACACAAGGTATTCCAGAAGTTCGCAGAAGATTTTGGTATTGCCTTCGGCGAAACCCAGGCCGGTAAGTCTGCCGTTGTTTGGGATCACGAACTGAACCTGGGCGGTCTGGGCACCACCGGCGGCATTGCTGCCAACAAGCTGGCACATGAAGCGGACGTTGTAATCGGCGTTGGTACCCGTTACACCGACTTCACCACGGCTTCCAAGTGGCTGTATCGCACCGATGCCAAGTTCGTCAACATCAACCCGTCTGAGTTCCAGGCATACAAGATGGACGCTACCCCGGTTATCGCTGACGCAAACGAAGCACTGACCGCAATTGGCGAAGAGCTCAAGAAGATTGGCTACCACACTGATGAAGCGTATGCCAAGGCTATTGCAGCTTACCGCAAGGAGTGGTATGACGAAGTAGATCGTCTGGATCACTGCACATATACCGACAAGGATTCGTTCACCCCGGAATGCAACGACGCAAACCGCGAATGTGTTGAAAAGTACATTGAGGATACCGGCTGCAAGCTGTGCCAGACCGCGGTTCTGGGCACCATCAACAAGATGATCGATGACGATGCGATCGTTTGTGCAGCCGCTGGTTCTCTGCCGGGCGATATGCAGGGCCTGTGGCGTGCTCGCAAGATCAACACCTATCACATGGAGTATGGCTACTCCTGCATGGGTTACGAAATTGCTTCGGCACTGGGTGCAAAGATTGCTTGCCCGGATCAGGAAGTTTACGCAATGTGCGGCGACGGTTCGTTCGATATGCTGCACTCCGAGCTGATCACCTCGGTTCAGATCGGCAAGAAGATCAACGTTATGCTGTTTGATAACGCATCCTTTGGCTGCATCAACAATCTGGAAGTTGGCCAGGGCAACGCGTGCATCTGCACCGAGAAGAACATGCTCGAGCCGGGCGTAACCAACGGTATCCACAAGGGCAAGGTTATCCAGGTTGACTATGCCGCAATCGGTGCAGCTTATGGCTGCAAGACCTACACGGTCAAGACCATGGAAGAACTGGAAGCTGCCATTGAAGACGCGAAGAAGCAGACCGTTTCTACCGTCATTGATATGAAGGTTCTGCCCAAGACGATGTCTAAGGGTTACGAAAACTGGTGGCGTGTCGGCGTTGCCGAAGTTTCCACCAAGCCGGAAGTGCAGGCTGCTCGCAAGGCAATCGAAGATCATCTGTGGGAAGCTCGCCACTATTAATTTCATCGCTTTTATCCTCAAAAGCCCAGGGAAAATTCCCTGGGCTTTTTCTTGGTGCTTTGGATATAAAAAAATACGGAGTATCCTGAAAGGACTTTTAGATCCTTTTAGGATACTCCGTATGGTCCCCCGAAGGATGATAAATCCGAACGTTCAATCTGTTCAAAGGTGATCCGTTCCGCACCTTCCTTGTAGTTGAAGGTCACAAGGATGTAGTCATCATAAACCACCACGCTGTTAACGAAACCATCAATCAGCCGTCTGCGCCCCTCCAAAGTATTGGTGTCCACTTTACGGTATTGGAGGATGTAGAACTGAATCTGCTCTCTGGTGAACTGGGGCTTTTTCATTTCTTCCTTGATTATGTCAACGCCGGACGGTCACAAATCTAAAACGCCTGCCAGAAAATG
>JAUMSA010000261.1 GCA_031293105.1 Butyricicoccus sp.
GAGGGGAAGTCCGTTATGTCAAATCAGCCTGTTTCCAACAAAATCCTCGCTATGGACCCCGAACATCTTCGAGAGATCGACGGCGTTGTCCTCGATCTGGACAGTTATGCCCGTCATACCGCAGCACCACAGGCTCCGGAACCTCTCCCGCAGCAGCCCGAACGTCCCGCTTCGGAACCTCCTGCACCTGAAGCCGCGGCTCCAGCGCCTGTATTTGCAGCCGAACCGCAGCATGTGGGTTGGTATGAACCCGCAACGCCGGAAAAAATCGTGTATCCCGTTATGGCGGGGGCTATCCCACCGCAGCAAGGGGTACAGACTTTCACCGCTTGGGCGGGTTCGGGTTCCTATCTGTCTTCGTACCTCTCCTCTTTCTCCACTTCGTTTCTCACGTCTTTTATGACCTCGTATCTTCTGGGGTCCGGGTCTTGGGTCGTGTCCTATTGGTGGGGCTCCGGTTCGGCGGCCAGCTCTGCCTTTCAGGCCGGTGGCTTTGGATTGGAGCTGATTTAAATGCTGCGTGCCTTTCATTGCAACTGGGCTGCGCCTTTTCGGGTGCGTCATCCGGACGCGCCTTATCAGGTTGCGCCGTTTGAGCTGCTGACAACCGTCCTATCTGCTTTCTTCTGGCAGAAAAACGGCGGCAGCATTGCCATGCTGTGCGACCGGACAGCAGCTTCTTTTTACCAGGAGCGTGGCTTGTCCGCTTTGTGGAACGGTGGCATTCACACGGTTTTGGAGGACATCCCTCCCGAAATCAATCCCCATATTTTTTGGGCTGCCGGTAAATTATTTGCCCTGCGCACTTTCGCCGCACCGTGCGTGATGCTAGATACTGGCTTTATCGTCTGGAAGTCCATCGAATCCCTGCTCAATGATGCACCGCTGGCTGTCATCCATCGGGAAGATATTTTGCCCGAAGTCTATCCTGGCCCGGAAGCCTTTCCAGCGGCAGCTGGGTTTGATTTTTCTTCGCTCGACTGGACAGTGCAGCCTGCCAATACCGCGCTTTCCTACTTTGGTGACCCGGATTTTACAACGGTTTATACAGATACGGCCATTGACTTCATGCGCCGTTCACAGGGAGCCGACAATGCCCTAACCTATATGGTCTTTGCCGAACAGCGTCTGCTTGCCATGCTGGCACAAAAACAGGGTGTTCCGCTCCTGGCCCTTTCCGATCTTCCTGCCCTATTCACCTCGGGGCAGACTTATTTTACACACGTTTGGGGGTTTAAGCAGCAGATGCAGCAGGAACCGACCCTTTTGGAAGGATTCTGCCGACGCTGTGCGTCCCGCCTTCGCCGGGATGCGCCTGCTTGGGCAGATGTCCTGCGAAGTCTTCCGGAACTTTCCCCCTATTTTGACGATTTGGACCAGGAAATATGACTAAAACGTAAACTTTGCGGTTAGCCTTGTGTTGAAAGGGAAAATCTGCTACACTGTATGGTGAATCGTTTTGAAAAATGCCAGGGAAAGTACTCGAAATTTTTCATTTCCCCTGGCCAGGAGGATTGTAATGCTTCTCGACTTAATCATGGGCGGAAACATCCGGGATATTGTAGTTGGCCTGCTGCTTGGTATCCCTGCGGTCGTAATCTGCCTGACGTTTCACGAAGCCGCGCACGGATTTACCGCCTATCTTTTGGGCGACCGCACTGCACAGGCTTCCGGCCGATTGACCCTGGATCCGCTTGCGCACATCGACCCCTGGGGCTTTGCCTGCATGATGCTGCTTGGCTTTGGTTGGGCACGTCCAGTACCGGTCAATATCTCACAGCTGAAAAACCGCCGCTGGGGCATGGGCCTTGTGGCCGCAGCCGGCCCAGTATCCAATTTCCTACTCGGCTTTTTGGCCTATTTTGCTGCTTTGGTTATCAATATCAAATTCTATCCGGTGTCCGGTTTTTCCGAGATCCTAACCCTATTTTTCTCGTATATCGGCGCAATGTCGGTTGGCTTGGGCATCTTTAACCTGATCCCCATCCACCCGCTGGATGGTTCGCGCATCCTGGATGCCATTTTGCCCTTCCGTCTGCAAGTGCGCTATCAGAATTTTATGAACCGCTATGGTGCGATCATTCTGCTGGCCGTGATCGCCTTCCTTTGGATTGGCGGTCTGTCCTGGCTGATCGTCGGTGCCCGCCAGACGGTGCTGGGTTGGGCGCTTACCGTAGTGAGACTGTTCCTGTGATGGAGTCCATGACCTTCCGGCTGGACCATTTTGAAGGCCCGCTCGATTTGCTTTTGCATCTGATCTCCAAGAACAAAATCAACATCTATGATATCCCGATTGCGCAGATTTTAGAGCAATATATGGCGATTCTGGAGCAGGCGCGCACCATGGACATGGATATCGCCGGTGATTTTATTGCGATGGCCGCCCAGCTTGTGTATATCAAATCCAAGATGCTGCTGCCCAAGCATGAGGAAGCTGACCCCGAAGACCCGCGCGCGCAGCTTGTCGAAATGCTTTTGGAGTATCAGCGTATCAAGCTGGCGACCCCCTACTTGCGAGAACAGGGGGAATTGGGCCGGGATATTTTCACCAAGCCACCCGAAGCAGCCCGTTCCTTTGCGCCGCAGGAGTATCGCCATACGCCGCAAGACCTTCTGCGCGCCGGGCGAAATCTGCTGCGCCGCGCCGAACGGCGTGTGCCACCATCGGCCCAAGCTTTTTCCGGCATTGTCGGCCGGGAAACCGTACCGGTCGGTGAAAAAATCGCACAAATCCTCAAACAATTTTTACGGTATTCCAAACTCCGCTTTGCGCGGCTGTTTCGCAGTGTGCACAGCCGTTCGGAAGCCGTTGCTACTTTTTTGGCGGTGCTCGAACTTTCCAAGACCCGCCGCATCCGTATTGAGGGCCAGGGGGAGGACGCCGAGCTGCGTCTGGTCCCGCCCGGAGAGGAGGACCTCGATTGAATCCCCTGGAAGCCACTCTGGAGGCTATTTTGTTTGCCGCCGGCGATGCGGTTCCGATTATGCGTCTGGCACAGGCCGCTGGTGTTTCCCCGGATGACGCCGAACAGGCTTTGGACGCCCTGGCAGCCGAATATGATTTCGAGCAGCGCGGCATCATGCTTGTGCGTATGGAGGACAAAGCGCAACTCTGTTCCCGTCCTTTGTATGCCGATGCGGTGCGGCGTGTACTGGAAAGCCGGAAGGCGCCCCAGCTCTCCCCGGCTGCTCTTGAAGTGCTGACCATTGTCGCGTATCGGCAGCCGGTCACGCGCGCATATATCGAACAGCTTCGCGGCGTCGATTCGGGCGGTACCATTGCCAGTTTGTCCGAAAAAGGATTGATTGCCGAAGCAGGCCGGTTGGATGTGCCCGGACGGCCGATTCTTTACCGCACGACGGACAGCTTCCTGCGCACTTTTTCCTTGTCCAGTCTAACCGAATTGCCGGCTCTGCCCGAGCTGACCGAAGGAGAACAACTCCAGCTTTCCCTGGAGGATGGCGAAATGGGGTGAATCATCCTGCTTGTCCTGAAAATCGCATGTGTTTTATGCTGTATCCTTCTTATTTTAGCGGTTCTTTTGCTGCTTCTCACGCTGCCCCGTGTCGGGGCACGCGCTCAGGGTGAAAACGGTGCAATCCAGGTCTGGCTGCGTTATGGCCGCATCCGCATTCGGGTCTATCCCCTGCCCCGCGCCTTCCAAAAGAAAAAGGAGGACAAGCGGACAAAGCCCCGTCCGGTGCAGCCTGCGTCTCCCGGCCTAGATGTTTCCAATCTGGATTTGGGCGATACGGTTTGTCTGCTGCTGGATGTATTGGACCTGTCT
>JAUMSA010000268.1 GCA_031293105.1 Butyricicoccus sp.
GAATTACCCGAGTCACCGCCGGACGAACCGCCCGAGCTGCCCGAATCCCCGCCGGATGAACCGCCGGTCGAACCGGAATCGCCGCCGGACGAGCCGCCCGAATTGCCCGAGTCACCGCCCGAGCTGCCACCGGACGAACCGCCCGAGGTGCCGCCGGAAGAGCCGCCCGAGTTGTCCGAGTCACCGCCCGAATTATTCCCCGAGGAACCGCCGGACGAGCCCGAATCGTCGTCATCGTCGGTATCATTGCGGCTGGAATTGCCCGATGAGGTATAACGATCGTCATCCTCGTCGTCATTGGAAGAATACCGCGAGGAACTTCGATCATCATCATTGTCATTGCTCTTGGACGAAGACCCCTTGGTCGGACCGGATACCAAATCCAGACTGGTGATCGGTTTATCGTAGGGATTGAAATACTTGTTAATCAGCTCCAGTGCCTTGTTCTCATAGATGAAATAGAACGAGAGCTCGGTGCTGTTACCAGCCGTACTCATCGCCGAATAACCGGGCAAGGTAAACATCTGGATGCCGGTGCTGGTATCCACCTGGAAGGCCTGTCCGGCCAGCCACAGCATTTCGCCTGCGGTGATGTCGGTCTTTACGTTGTTAAAGACCGCGCTTGCGATGTCCTTGACCTTGAACGCATTCTTCGGGGTCAGAACCTGCTTGGCCAGATACATCAGGAACTCCTGCTGTTTGGCAATACGGGTTTCGTCGCCGTTTTTGTATTCCTGCGGCACATACTGGGTATAACCGCTACCGTTTTTACGCCAGCGCAGGAACTCAACGACTTCCTCGCCGTTCAGATGCCGCATCCCAGCTTCCGGGAAGTTGATTTCCAGCTTCTGCACCGGGTCGGAATACATCATTGGGAACGGGATTTCGTAATCCACGCCGCCGATGGCGTCCACGATCTCGGCAATGCCGTTGAAGTTGACGACCATGAATTTATCCGGAGTAAAGCCCATAACCTGCTTGATCTGCTTTTTGGTCTGCTCGATGCCGTCCTTGGTGCCGTAGGCCGCGTTGATCTTGCGGTTGGCGCCCGTTTTGTTGACATTGGACATGGTATCGCGCGGGACATTCATCACATTGACGGTATGCGCGTTGGTGTCGAATGCAACGACCATGATATTATCGGTACGCGTTTCATCGATATCAGTCGCACACACGACAAAGGTAAAGAAATCATCGATGCGGTCGCCCATATTGAGGTTTGCCGTGGGATCGTCGCCGTTTTCTGGGTCGTTGATGGTCGAGTCGTTGACGTGTTCATCCGCCAGGCTGGGGGGCTTGATATTGGTGGCCGCCCAAACGGCACCTGCTGTTACCATCGCCAAAATCACGATCAAAAAGCCGATCAGGATTTGCTTTGCGGTTGAAAGCGGTTTCTTTACTTTCACTGCTTTTTTGGCTGCTTTTTGTGGTTTCGCCGGTTTAGCCACATTCTGGGCGCGCCTCGAGCCGCCACCGCCAAAAATTTTCATGCTTAATTGCCTCCTAATGCACCGTCAGGCCCGTGTTACCCCCTGCCATATCAGCCAGTTACGCGCCTGAAACGTATCTTTATGTATGAGTTTCCCCCGCTCGATCAAATCGCTGAGCGAAAAATCGAAGCAATAGAGCAACGCCTGATCGAGGTCTTTTCTAGCCAGCGCGCGCGCAGGCTCCACCCCTTTGAAGTCCCGCGTGGGCTCGATGAAATCGGCCAGATACAAGATCTTGTCGAGCGTTGTCATCTCCGCACAACCTGTGGTATGGTAGGCGATTGCATGGACGATATCCGCCGGCACGTGATATTCTTTCTCTGCGATAGCGGCGGCTGTTTTGCCATGCAACATCTTCCATTCCATTTTTTCAACATCACACGGTATTATACCGTATTTATCGCATAAATACAACTGTTCTTCGCGAGAAAGTCGTTTTGTAATGTCGTGGAGGACTGCTGCAAAGGAGCATTTGTCGGGATCTGCGCCAAACCGCTGCCCCAATTCGATGGCTGCCTGTTCGCATCCTAAGGTGTGTTCCAGCCGGTATCCACTCAGCCGGGAAAGGATATCCTTGCGCATTTTCTCATCATACAACATTCAAAAAACCGCCTTTCACGTTAAAAATTTTCCTTTTCGTGTGTGTATAACCGGTTTTGCTCGATGTATTGATAAACCGAGGGCGGCAGCATCTCAAGAAGCGACTGGCCGTGGCGAATCTGTGTGGACGAAATCTCGACCACCGGACAGTCGATCAGCCGGATGTCTGCCTGATATTTTTCACGAAGCTGCTGTGCTTTTTGCTGTAAATCTTTCTGCTGACCGAGTTCCCGTGCGACCACTGCAAGGGTGCAAAGCCGGCAAATTTCTTCCGGGTCACGCCAGCCGTAGTCGAGCATCATGAGCATGTCGGTGCCCATAATAAGGAACAGGTCGCCATACTGGTCCATCTCCTTGAGCGCGCGCAGGGTGTCCACCGTATAGCTCGCCCCGCCGCGGTCGATCTCGATGGTACTCAGCTCGGCCCAAGGCCGCCCTTTGAGCATGCGCTTCACCATTTCGCAGCGCTGGGCGGTATTCGCCGACCCAGCCGGCATTTTTTTGTGCGGCGGCAGGTTGGTGGGGATAAACAGAACTTTGTCCAGCCCCAGCGCATCCCGCACATGTTCGGCGGCATACAGGTGCCCATAATGTGGGGGGTTGAAGGTGCCGCCCATGATCCCAGTGCGCATGCTTATTTCTCCAGCACGATCTTGCGCTTATCCGGGTCGGACGACTGCCGGTACAGCACGAACTTGGTGCCAATCACCTGCACGCCGTCGGCGCCGGTTTCCTCACACAGGGCTTCTGCGACCGTCTTCGGGGTCACCATGGCGCTTTCCAGCACCTTGCCCTTGACCAGTTCATGGTTTTCCAGCAGCACTTCCAGTTGTTCGACTACCCCGTCGGTCACGCCGTCCTTACCGATGTGCAGGGTCACGGCCAGCGGGTTTGCCAGCTTGCGCAGCTGGGCGCGTTGTTTACTCGTTAACATGTATTTTACTCCTGTCTATTCGGTTTGAGCCGCTCGGCCAGGCGCTTCAGCGCCTGCGCGCGGTGCGAAATCTGATTTTTGACCTCCTGCGGCAGTTCGCCAAAGGTGCAGCCATAGGCGGGCACATAAAACAGCGGATCGTATCCAAAGCCGCCCGTGCCCTGGCACTCGTGCAAAAGCTGCCCTTCGCATTCGCCGCGGACGGTAAATGCGGTGCCGTCCGGCTGGACGCATGCAATCGCGCACACGAACAGGCAGGTACGATTTTCCTGCCCGGCCATGTTGGCCAGCAAGAAGGCATTGCGGTCAGCGTCCGTGCCCGCGCAGTAACGAGCCGAATAAATGCCCGGCGCCCCGTCCAGGGCATCGACGCACAGGCCGGAATCGTCGGCCACCGCCGGCAAACCGGTCAGGGCTGCCGCCGCCCGGGCTTTGATGCACGCATTTTCTTCAAAGGTCTGTCCATTTTCGTCGGGTTCGGGCGCTCCTTCGGGCAGCGGCACGACCTCGATGCCGAGCGCGCCCAGAATGTCGCCCAGTTCCCGCAGCTTTTTCTGGTTGTGGGACGCTAAAACAAATCGCATGGTTCCATCCTCGTTTACAGTTCGCCGGTGATCTTCTTCTGCTCGCGGCACAGCTTGGCGGTGCCCTTCTTGCCCAGCGAAAGCAGGCGGTTCAGTTCGTCCTTGGTGAACGGACGGCCTTCGCCCGTGCCCTGAATCTCGACAAAATCGCCTGCGCCGGTCATGACCACGTTGCAATCCACGATTGCGTGGCTGTCCTCGGCGTAGTTGAGGTCCAAAATGGCTTCGTCCTCATAAATGCCGACCGACACGGCCGACACCTGACTGGTGAGCGGCATTTTTTCGATCTTGCCCTCGTCCAGCAAGCGCTTGCAGGCCAGCCACAGTGCCACAAAGCCGCCGGTGATAGACGCGCAGCGGGTGCCGCCGTCGGCCTGGATGACGTCGCAGTCAATGGTGATCTGGCGCTCGCCCAAGGCCGCACGGTCGACCACCGACCGCAGCGCGCGGCCAATCAGCCGCTGAATTTCGGACGAACGGCCGTCCAGCTTCAAAGATTTGATGTCGCGCTTTTTGCGCGTGTTGGTCGCACGCGGCAGCATCGCATATTCGGCGGTGACCCAGCCCAGCCCCTGCCCTTCCAGGAAGGGCGGAACCTTATCTTCGACCGACGCCGTGCAGATGACCTTAGTGTTGCCCACTTCGATAAGCACCGAGCCCTCGGCGTACATCGTGTAGTTTGGTGTGATCTTTACTTTGCGCATTTCGTCGTTGCGCCGCAAATCAGGTCTTGCCATACAATCGTTTCTCCTTTAGTTTTCATCCAGCGGCGGCAGCAGCGCCTCCAGAAAATC
>JAUMSA010000342.1 GCA_031293105.1 Butyricicoccus sp.
GCGTTCTTCTATGCTAAGATGATGGTAGTTCATACAGTCCCCTCCTTGTGGTTTAGTTGTGTGGTAACTCTATTCTACCAGGGTTCTGTATGAACTTCTTTTTATTTTCCTAAAGTGTTGCACTTGATAGTATAATTCACCTAAAAACGAAAAAGCCGTTATTTCGAAAGAAATAACGGCTTAATCTGGTACGCCAGAAGGGACTCGAACCCCCGACCTTTTGGTTCGTAGCGGTTCCGAGATAAAGTAAGATCAATTTCAGCGCCTGAAAAGCGTCCCGTTAGGGTTGGGTTTTGGATTGTGGGACACAAATGTTGAGAGTCTGCTGTTCTGGTTTTCAGAGGCTATGGACGGTATATAGACGGTAAAAATCCACACGAAATGACTCCATTAGTGCCTTCAAGAAAAACTTAGTTTCAAAACAAAAGGATTATCTGGGAATAATTTAGATCCATTAGGCGGCGGCAGGCTGGTGCAATCTGCAATCATGATTTCGATGTACAAGAGAGGGAAATCCCAAATTCCGTGTAAACACCATTTTAGGTGCGAATAGAGCGAAATTTATGCAGGGTGGCAGCAGGTTCATCTGGCTGCCGCCTTGCTGACAACATAACGCCGGGGGGACGGATGTCCAGGGTGTTGGAGCCGTTCATTTTGTCCCGAACATCAGACCCGGCGGTGTTACTTGAGCATACGCTCGGTAAAGTAGATCGCTATCTGAGTGTGGATCAGACCCTAGTCCTGCCGCCGCTCAATCCTTTTTTCGTAATATCATGGCCAGATATAGCATTTTCAACAGGCGTCATCGGTAGGAAAGGAGGCCTTGCGTAACTGGCGATTGAAACTCTCGATGACATTGGTGGCATAGATCAATCCGCATACCCCCAGTGAAATGGGGTAATTGAAAAAGGTGTCCAGAGCATTCAGGGCTGCCTGATCGTCCACAGCGGCCTAGACCGCCTTCAGGTCGGATATTATGGATACATACTTGCTGGAATTGCACAGCTGATGAATAATGCAGTTTTGGATATCGGTCTGTGGAAAGGTGGCACAGACAACAGCCGTAACGGCCACAGCAACAAGAGGCTGTGTATCAGCTTTGGCGAAGTGGATGTGTCGGTTCCCCGAGACCGGAAGAGGGAATTTGAGCCCCAAGTGCTGAAAAAGAATCAGACTAGCATCAGCCAGGACATACCGGTCAGGCTGTCTGCGTGTTCATAAACCGCTGACGATCCCCTGCTGCACCGCCCAGGCGCTGACGGTATCCGCGTCCGTGTAACCGCTCAGATCCATCGAAACGCCGGGGCTGCCTGCGAGCGGTACAGCATGGCGACCAGTTGCTCTCTGGTGAGCGGATTATCCATGTTGGTGCCGTCGGAGATGCCGTTTTCCATGGTCCACTGCTGTCCGGTCTCATACCAAGTACTGCCGATGGTAGTGGCCACGCTCTCAAAGCGGGCCAGCACAGTGACGATCATGCCGCGGGTCATGGCCGTTTCCAGCTCAAAGGTGGTGGCGCTGGTGCCTGCGAACAGCTCCCGGCTGGTGGCGAAGTCGATGGCGTCAGCAGCCCAGTAAGTATCAGACACGTCGGCAAAGTCCTTGCTGTTGTCCACGAGCTTGACCGTTTCGCCATCATTCAGGATGACGACCACGCTGTTTTCAGTGGTGGGGCTGGTCTTGATGATCTCTTCGGTGCCGTCGTCCTTGACGAGGATCGCCACGGTGCCGAAGGAGGAGCCATCCTTATTGGTGATGGTGGTTTCCTTAACTCCCCACCGGCAGTCCTGCCTTGGACCGCACCGTAAAGGTGGCAGTATCTCTCGCAGACAGTTCTGCCTTGGAGAGAGTACCCACCTCAAATGCGCCCGTACCTGAAAGGGTCGTAAGAGAAATGGTATTCGCGCCACTTTCCACGACTTCATAGTAGCAGGTGCCCGCCTCGCTGCTGGTAAACTGCACGGTGGCGGCAGTTTCGCTGGTGTGGGTCGCGCCGCCATCGCTCAAGGTCGGGACGGTGGTGTCAACCTCAATCATTTTGCTGGCGTAGTCGGTCAGCTTGGTATCGTCGCTTTCTCCGCCGTTGCACTGCTCGTTGAATATGTATAACTTAGTCGTATCACCAAATGTTACACCCTCAGGGAGCGTAAGGCTTGCCGTTCCGCTTTCGCCATTGGTCGTACCATCCAGCTGCAAAATGCGTCCGTAATGGGTAATTGCACCATTGCCTTCAATAAAACGGAAATGTATTCATTTGTCCCTGTTTGCGCGTCGGAGTAGGAAAAGTTAACCATGCTTTCTTGGATTTTTGCATCGGAGATGGAGAAATTACGGTTGCTGTCCAGAAACGTCAACTTCCACTCACTGCCAGTATACTCACCCACCGCTGTCAGCCCGGTTTCCGTGCTTTTTCCGACAGTTGCGGAAGAGGTAAAAAGGATATCGGTCGGGTCCAGATCAAAAGCGGGCTGGACGCCGTAGGAAATTGATTGGACATTTTGCTCATCAGGGGAAACTGTACCCTTGTCGGACACATAGGCGGTCTTGTCGAAAGTTGTGCCGGGGGAGCGCAGCCACTAATAGCTTATCTGCCAAGTGGGATTGGGGAGCGCCCGTATGGTCTCCTGTACCTGTGTGGCTTCCTTTGTGGAAAGGGGACAAAAGACAGCGTCATCCACTGGCATTCCTGCTATGTAGTCGGTGTCCTCGCCTGCCGCTTCTCCTCTTTCCAGCCTTCGGCTGATAACGGCGGCAGTTTCTAATGCCGTCAGCCTGCACCGGCAACGCCGCTTCCATTATAGCTAATGACACGCCATGCGGCGGGATTACCGTCTTCCTTCCGGCCAAAATATACGGTGGCGGCATCTGCTGTGTTTGCGTTTTTCTGCAAAACGCTTGTCCCCAGCATGATGGTCTTATCGCCGTCCAACGCAAACGCTGCCGTGGGCAGCAGGCCCAGGCACAGGGCGCAGAAGATACTGAAAAAGCGTCGTTTCATACCGTTCCTTCTCGTTGGTTGACAGGAGGGCATTCTTGCGTCAGACAGGTCCATGTCTGACGCAAGGGGGTACCCCTTTGCGATGGTGTTCTGTTTTCCTCATACCGGGCTCAGACCGCCGCGATCAGCGGCAGGCTCTTTGCCCCGATGGAGCGGATTTCCAGCAATCCCTCCGGCCCCGACCGCTGGAGGGCGCAAAGCTGCTCCATGCGCGCCACCC
>JAUMSA010000008.1 GCA_031293105.1 Butyricicoccus sp.
GCGTTCTTCTATGCTAAGATGATGGTAGTTCATACAGTCCCCTCCTTGTGGTTTAGTTGTGTGGTAACTCTATTCTACCAGGGTTCTGTATGAACTTCTTTTTATTTTCCTAAAGTGTTGCACTTGATAGTATAATTCACCCGCATGAAAAAAAAACGCTTGACTTTCGTCAAGCGTTTTTTCATTGTCCCGGCAGTTCGAGCATCCGGGTACACACCCGTTTCAGCAGTTCGCTCTGGTGGCTGACGATGAGCAGCCCCAGCCCGCGCCGGTCGGCTTCGCGCAGCAAAAAATCCCAAAGCTGCGCTTGGGTCACCAGGTCGAGCATAGCCGAAATCTCATCACACAACAAAAAGCGAACCGATGGCCTCAGCGCCCGCATCAGGCAAAAACGCTGCAATTCCCCGCCCGACAGTTCGGTCGGGAAGCGATCGAGCCAGCCGGGTTCGATGTGCAGGGCTTCCAGCAGTTCGGGTTCATCGGCCCCGGCTTCCTCCAAGGAGGCCCGCAGCCGCAAGCGCGGGTCGAGCGCCAGTTCGGGATGCTGCCAGATCATCTGCACCGGGCATACGCCCCGCCCAGAAGGCAGCGGCTGGCCGTCCAGCAGAACCTGGCCCTGGTCGGGCCGCATATACCCGGCCAGCAGTTTGCAGAGCGTGGTCTTTCCAAAGCCGCTCGGAGCGGCCAAACCGACCCGTTCCCCGCTTTCGATGCAAAAATTGACCTGTTGCAGCACCGGTTTGCCCTTGCGGCGATAGGCAAACCGCAGGTCTTTGGCTTCCAGGGTCATACGTTTCCTCCTTCGGGCAGATCGTACAAACAGCGCACCCGCCCACCGCGCACCGTGCGGTATGGGATGCTCTCCCGGCAGGCCGGCTGGGCATGGGGACAGCGCGGCGCAAACCGGCATCCCACCGTTCCATCCCCCGGATAGGGCTGCGTGCCCGCTAGGGGGACAAAGCCATGCTGCGGCATGGCATGCCACAGCGCACGGGTATAGGGATGCCGCAGACGGCTGACCTCCGAAAAATCCTCGGCCGCCGCTTCCTCCACCGTTTCCCCGGCATACAGCACCACAATGCGGTCAGCCGCTTCCAGCGCCAAATCCAAGTCGTGTGTAATGAACAAAATCGCGGTTCCTTCCTCGGCTAGGGCGCGGAAGTGCCCCAAAATTCGCTGGGCTGCTGCGCGGTCCAGACCGGGTGTGGGCTCGTCGGCCACGATCAGACGCGGCGCGTCCAGCACCGCCGTGGCGATCATCACCCGTCGGCTCATGCCGCCCGACAGTTCAAACGGATACAGGCGTTCGGTTTCCGGCCCCAAGCCATAGCGCGCCAGCACACGGCGGCATTTGTCCCGCAACGTGCGCTGCCCTTTGCAAAGCTGCGGCCCGACCTGCATCAAGGGGTCAAGATAGCCTGCGCCCTGCGGCACCAGACTGATCTCGCGGCCGCGCAGGGCCGCTGCCCGCGCGGGCGTCAGCGGCTCGCCATCGTACAAAATCTGCCCTTCCAAGTGGCTGTTTGCGGGCAGTAAACCCAGAATACCGTGCGCGAGCAGGCTTTTGCCCGACCCGCTCGCCCCCAGCACGGCCACGACCTGCCCCGGAGCCACGGTCAGCGACAAATCCCGGATGACCGGCAGGCGGTGCTGGTGCAGCAAGCCGTCGTATTGGGTAAAGGAGATGGACAAGCCATCCACCGTTAAAATCGGTTCCATGATTTCCTCCTATTGCTGGGCGTCGGATGGGTTCATCAGCCGCGCCAGGCGGTCGCCGATGCCCGCAAACAGCAGCACGACCAGCACAAGCGCCAGTCCCGGAAACAGGGCCAGCCACCATTTGCCGGTGGTCAGATACCGCATGCTTTCGGACAGAATGACGCCAATGGCCGGCTGCTCGGGTGGCAGACCGAAGCCCAAAAAGGTGATGCTCGCCTCGTGTAAGATCGCGTGGGGAAATTGCAGGATAAGCCCCACCCCAAACTGCGGCAGCACATAGGGCAGCATATGCCGACGCACGATCTGGCCGCGCGAAGCGCCCAGTTTTCCAGCCACCAGCACATACGGCGCCTGTTTGAGCTGCAAGATTTCCCCACGCAGCACACGCGCCAAGCTGGGCCAATGGCTGAGCGATACCCCGGCTACGACGCCCCAAAAGCCCTTGCCGCAGGCCAGCGAGATGAGCAGCACGAGCAGGATATGCGGAATGCCCAGCACCAAATCGGTCAGCCAGGAGATGACCGCATCCACCCGCCGTCCCATGGTGGCCGCGGCGGCACCCAGTCCCAGAGCACAGACCGCGCTGACCGCGGCGGTCAGTAGGCCGATGCGGATACTCAGCGACAGGCCGCACAGGGTACGCGCCAGCATATCCCGTCCCAGCCAGTCGGTGCCAAAGGGGAAGGCCGCGCAAGGCGCGGCATTTTTCCGGGTCAGGTCGGTCGCGACCGCCCGGTCGGCCAGCGCTATGCCGGCCACGGTCACCGCGCCCAGCACGAGGATGGCTACGACAAGCCAGAGGCAGATCTTCTGCCGGTTGTTCCAGGTTTTCATGTGCCGCGTGCCGCCCCCCTTCGAATGCGCGGGTCGATCACGCCGTACAGCAGGTCGGCCGCCAGATTGCCGATAAACACCAGCGCTGCCGTGATGACCGTAATGCCGAGCAGCAACGGCAAGTCGCTGCCTAGGCCGGCCTGGACGGCGGCTTGCCCCAAGCCGGGATAGGAAAACACCTGCTCGACCAGCACCGAACCGCCGATGATTTCACTGATGGATACAAATTGCAGGGTCATGGCGGGCAGCGCTACCTGCCGCAGCCCATGGCGCAGCACGATGGAACGGGTGCTCTCCCCCCGGGCGCGGGCGAACAAGATCGCGTCGGATGCCAGGGCATCGACCATCTTTTCGCGCGTATGCAGGGCGATGTTGGCCACCCCGGTGATGCTGAGCGTCAGCGCGGGCAGCAAGGCGTGCTGGAACCGGTCGGCCAGCGTCACGTCGGCCAAATCCATGCCAATCGGGATGGACAGCCCAATGGGCAGCCAGCCCAGCCATACCGAAAACACGAGCAGCAGCAAAATGGCCACCCAAAACGTCGGCGTGCTGGATAAGAGCAGGCAATATCCGCGGATGAGCCGGTCGGGCCACCGGCCACGGAATACGCCCGCCACCACGCCGAGCACCACGCCCAGAATGCCGGACAACAGCCACGCCACGGCCATCAGTCCAGCCGAGCTGGCCAGCCGCTGCCCGATGACCGTGAGGACCGGCTGCCGGTACAGCAGCGAATCGCCCAAGTCGCCATGCAGCGCACCCAAAAGCCAGTTGCCATACCGTTCGGCCGGGGGCGTATTCATGCCCCAATAGGCTTGCAGCCGTTCGATCTGTTCGACGCTCATGGAGCCGAGCGCGGTCTGTCCGATGTTGGTTTGCAGCGGGTCGAGTGGGGACGCCGACATGAGCAAAAAGGCGACCAGACTCACCCCGAACAGCAACAGCACCATGCGCACCAGTTTGCGTGCGGCAAATTGCAGGCGATGTTTCATGCGCGTCCCTCCTTTCGGTTTTTGTGCATCAGTTCCAGCTCCACTGGTCGACATTGTTCACCAGCGACCAACCGTGGCCATGCGGATGGATTTTCTGTTCGGCGACCTGCAAGCCGTCCCGCACCCAATAGAGGTGGTCGACATTGACCAGCCACACCCACGGGATATCGCCCTGCTGGGTCACGCCGGTTGTGCCGTCCCACTGGGCCTGCTGCCACAGGGTATAGGAGGCTTCCAGA
The DNA here is from genome assembly GCA_031293105.1 of Butyricicoccus sp. Taxonomy (GTDB): domain Bacteria; phylum Bacillota; class Clostridia; order Oscillospirales; family Butyricicoccaceae; genus Butyricicoccus_B. The sequence continues at coordinate 3,785 of JAUMSA010000008.1, forward strand.
TCGGTGCTGGCAAGCGCGGCGTCCATGTAGGCATCCACCGTCTGGTTGGCATACGGCGAATACTGCGCCCACTCCTGGCCCTCGGCGGTGTGATAGATGTTATACAGCTCCATCGGCGTATGCGCACCCCATCCCCAGACCAGCGGGTCGGACTGGGCGCGGTCATAGGCTGTATCCCAGCCCACGCCCTCGATGGAAGCTTCAATGCCCAGTTCTTTCAGCTGTCCGGCCAAATCAGCGGCCAGCGCCTGCCGCACCGAGTCGTCGCTGGAATACAAGATGTTCAGTTCGGCGCGCACGCCGTCCTTCTCCCGCACACCGTCCGCGCCCATGATCCAACCGGCCTGGTCGAGCAGCGCGGCCGCGCCTTCGGGGTCGTACGCGACCTCGGACGCCGGATTGTACCAAGGCATCTGGTCACAAATGCTGTAAGCCGGGGTGCCGTGACCGTTTAGAACGTTGTCGATCATCTCCTGCCGGTCAATGCCCATGTTGATGGCGCGGCGCACCAGAACATCGGCGGTCAGGTCGTTGCCAATCGGGTTGCCGTCCGCGTCTACTCCCGCCGGGATGGCCGGCAGGTTGATGCCGCGGTTGTCCACGGTCTTATAGGCGGTCAGGGCATAGCCCTGCACCTGCTGGTCGGAATAGGTCGCCGACGTGTAGGCGACATCCACCTGTCCGGCCTTGGCCGCGAGGAAGGCGGCGTCCTCCTCCAAAAACAGGATGGTCACCTGCTTCATCTTGGGCGCTTCGCCATAGTAGTCCGGGTTGGCCTCCAAAATGACCTGCTGCCCCTGGTCCCACTGTTTGAGGATATACCGGCCCGAGCCGATGGGGTTGTGGCCATAGGTCGCGCTGTCATAGGCATGTTCGGGCACAATGCCCACCACCGCCATGGTATACGGCCAAATGGAAAACGGCCGGGTCATGTGGAATTCAACCGTGGTATCGTTAACAGCCACAGCGTTATCCAACATGGTAAAGTCGCTGACCGAGCTGGCCTGCTTGACCGTGTTGTAGGTAAAGGCCACGTCGGAAGCCGTGAGTGGTTCGCCATCGGTAAAGGACACATCATCCCGGATGGTGACCGTCCAGGTCAGGCCGTCGTCGCTGACCGTGTAGCCGGTCGCAAGGTCATAGCCGATGGTCAGGTCGGGGTTGGTGACGGTCAGCGTGCTTTGAATGAGCGGCTCATGCACATGCTCGCCCGCGCCCCAGCCATAGGCCGGGTCAAACCCGGCGGCGGGTTCGGAATTGGGGTCCAGGGCGATGACGACCGCGTCGGTTTCGGTCGTCTGTGCCGCCGGGCTGCTGCCGCAGCCCGCAAGCAGGCACAGGGCAGCCAGTAATGCTACAATGCGATGTTTTCTCATGCTCATTCCTCCTCCAGGCGGCGCATCACTTCCCGCTCGACCGTGCGGTACGGCAGGCCGTTTTCCTGCGCGAGCGCGGCCACGTCGGCATATTCTGGCTTCTCATGGGTCACGCCGTACCCTTCGGCCGTCTTGACCCGCACCGTACCCCAAGGGGTGGACACCGTCCGGCTGCCCGGAATCAGGAAATACTTGTCACAATGGCGCACCCGCAGCCCATTGGTCGTGGTCTGCGCCAGAATCTGCCGGGCGACCTCCCCTTCGCGGCCGACCGGGCACAACACGGTCAACACCTGACCGGCCCGGCCCTTTTTCATGGTGCCCGGCGTGGTGTAAGCGTCCAGTGCGCCTGCCTTCAGCAGCTGTTCGCAGGCAAAGGCCAGCGCTTCGGGCGTCATATCGTCGATGTTGCACACCAGTTCGGCAATCTGTCCGTTGGGTGCGCCAGAACTCTCGCCCCAAAAGGCGCGCACACAGTTGGCCTGCCCAAAATCCTTGGTGCCAATGCCCACGCCGACCTGCCGGGTACACATCACCGGCATGTCGCCGAATTTCCCGGCAAAATGAGTGAGCAGCGCGGCCCCAGTCGGGGTGCACAGCTCGCCGCGCACCGCGCCGCCATACACCGGCACACCAGTCAGCAGGTTGGCGGTCGCCGGGGCGGGCACGGGCATCACGCCGTGGGCGCAGCGCACTGTGCCGCTGCCCACATGGATGGGCGATACAACAATCTGGTCGGGGTTCAGCAGATGCAGCGCATAACATACACCGGTCACATCGGCCACCGCGTCCAGCGCGCCCACTTCATGGTAGTGCACATCGCCCACCGGGCAGCCGTGCGCCTTGGCTTCGGCCTGGGCAATCGCGTCATAGACCGCACGGGCATGCGTCTTGACCGCATCCGGCAAATCCAGAGCGTCGATGATCGACGCGATATGGCCGGGGGTGGCGTGATGATGGTGGTGGTGTTCCGGTTCCGCATGTTCTTGGTGGGAATGCCCATGGGCAGCATGGTCATGCGGGTGCCCGTGAGCGTGCTCATGCCCCGGATGGTCGTGGTGCTCGTGCTCCTCCTCGCCGTGCACGGTCACGCGCATATGGGTACCCGCGATGCCGCAGGTCGTAGCCGGTTCGGCGGCAACCTGTACGCCGGGCAACCCCAGGCGGTTCATGGTGTGCAGAAATTCTTCTTTGTTGTCCAGCAATTCATACAGCGCCGCCATGAGCATATCGCCCGCAGCGCCCATGTGACACTCGATATACAGCGTTTTCATTCGCTTACCCCTTCCATTTGATTGATGCGGCTGGCTAGATAACCTGCGCCGAAGCCGTTGTCGATATTGACCACGCTGCACCCTGAAGCGCACGAATTGAGCATGGCCAGCAGGGCGGACAAGCCGCCGAAATTCGCGCCATAGCCCACGCTGGTGGGCACCGCGACCACCGGGCAATCGACCAGCCCGCCGATGACCGATGCCAGTGCGCCCTCCATCCCGGCCACGGCGACCACGCACCGGGCGTCCAGCAGATCATCTAGGCGGGAAAGCAGCCGGTGCAGCCCAGCTACCCCCACATCGTACAGTCGCACGACCCGGTTGCCCATGGCTTCGGCGGTCAGGGCGGCTTCTTCGGCGACCGGGATGTCGCTGGTGCCGCCGGTGGCGACCACGATCTTGCCCCGCCGCTTCTGTTCCCCTGGAAAAGCCAGAGCAAACCGCGCCTCGGGATGATACTCGAGCGGCACGGCCTGGGCGACCTTCTGGGCTGCTTCCTCCCCGATGCGGGTAATCATAATGTTGCGGCAGCCGCGCACGCCCATGGCATTGACGATGCCGATGATCTGTTCGGGCGTTTTGCCTGCGCCATAGACCACTTCGGCTGTACCCTGGCGCACGCTGCGGTGAAAATCCACCTTGGCATAGCCCAAATCCTCAAAGGGCGCGCGTTTGAGTTCGGTCAGCGCCTGTTCGGGCGTGGTCTCGCCCCCGGCGACCTGACGCAAAAGCGCCAAAATATCGTGTTTGTTATCCAAGTCTGCTTTCCCCCTTATTCGGATGCTTTCCGGGCGATCAGGTCGAGCAGCACGGCCGGAAAGGCCGGTTTGAGCGCCTGTTCGATGGCTCGACGCTCGGCAAAGGCGCGCGCCATCTGTGGCTCGGTCACTTGCAGGCGGGCCAGCCCTTCTTGGGTCACGCGCACCCGGAAATCGGAAAATCCCAGCCCATGCAGGGCGGTTTCCGCCTGTTCGACCCGCTCGAGCAGGTCGGCTGTAATCGGCATGCCGGTCGGGATGCGGGTCGCCAGACAGGCGTAGGCCGGTTTTTCCCAGGTAAACAGCCCGGCTTCCTTGGAACGGACACGCACCTCGGCCTTGGTCAGTCCGCATTCGCGCAGGGGCGACCGCACGCCGAGTTCGCGCAGCGCGCGCATGCCCGGCCGGTCGCCGGCATCGTCCGACGCATTCGTGCCGTCGAGCAGCAGCGCATAGCCGTCTGCCCGGGCACGCTGGCAAAGCTGATGAAACAGCGCCCGCTTGCAGTGATAGCAGCGGTTGGCATCGTTGGCCACCGCCTGCCGCACCGCCAAAATATCGGTATGCACCATGGTCATGGGCACGCCCAGTTCTTCGGCCAGCCGCTTGGCGTCCTCCTGCTCAAACGCCGGCTGGAAGGCCGTGCTCACATAATACGCATGCACGTCAGTCCCATACTGTCGGGCGGCCCAGAGCAAAAAGGCCGAATCCACCCCGCCGGAAAAGGCAACTGCGGCCTTGGGGTGTTCCTTAAAAAATGTTTCCAGTGTCATCCTCCATCTTCCTTTCCACAAAAAAGAAGACGCCTGCTTTCTTCGGAAAGCGGACGCCTTCTTGGCATCGTTCATCGTTTTTAGGGTCTCCAAAAAGCCGCCAAGCGGCGGCAAAAGTATCCCGTCCGGCTTCTTGCCAGCACTCCGGCTTCCTGCCGGATCCGGGCGTTATCGGGTCATCTGGCGCAGCGCCAAATCGACCGCATTTTGCAGCAGATCTTCCAGCCGCAGGCTGGCCGCACCGGCGACGATCACCCCGCAGCTCGCGGACGGGATGAGGATTTTCACCGCCTCCGCGCCCGATACCGCAGCCGCCATTTGGGGCGATACCTCGCCCAAAATGCCGTTAGCCACCACCAGACCGATGGGGCCTAAGATCAAATCAGCCCGCCCGGCGTTGTAGATGACGGCGTTTTCCCCGGTCGCGCCCTGCTTGGCGCCTGCTTTGAGCATAGTGCTGGTGGCCAGCGCATTGGTCCCCACGGCGATGAGTTCCCACGTGTCGGGCAGCTTTTCGCTGAGCATCTTGACCAGCCGGCCACCTACGCCGCCGCCTTGTCCATCGAGCACCAGCACACGCTGTTTGCGCATCGCACCCACCATCCTTTCGCAAAGTTCCTTTTCATTTTATCAGATTTGGCCGCAAACATCAAATGTTTCTTGCAGCATACCATTTGGAG
>JAUMSA010000028.1 GCA_031293105.1 Butyricicoccus sp.
GCGTTCTTCTATGCTAAGATGATGGTAGTTCATACAGTCCCCTCCTTGTGGTTTAGTTGTGTGGTAACTCTATTCTACCAGGGTTCTGTATGAACTTCTTTTTATTTTCCTAAAGTGTTGCACTTGATAGTATAATTCACCACGCGCAAAAAAAGCGGAGAAACTTCGTTTCTCCGCTTTTGATTTAGACGGTTTCCACGTGCAGAACCCCGTCCTGCACGGATACATGCGCACCTACAATCGCATGATCGTACGATTCGATCAGCTTGGCGGCCAGCGCATTTTCCACTTCCTTCTCGATCAGGCGGCGCAGATTGCGCGCACCAAACTTGATCGAATAGGACTTGCCGACCAGATACTGGGTCAGGCTGTCGTCCCAAGTCAGGCGGATGCCGCGCTCGGCCATGTTTTTGGCCAAATCGCCCAGCAGGATGCCGGCAATGCGGCCAAAATCCTCCTCGGTGAGCTGGTTGAAGGCAATGATCTCGTCGATACGGTTGAGGAACTCAGGGCGCATCAGGTCCTCAAGCGCCTTCATCGCCTTGTCCTTGCCCTGCTCGCTGGCGGTCTTGCCAAAGCCGAGCGAGGTGGTCTTGCTGCCGCTACCAGCGTTGGAGGTCATGATGATGACCGTATTTTCAAAGTTGACCATGCGGCCATGCGCGTCGGTCAGGCGGCCGTCATCCAGAATTTGCAGCAGAATATTGAGCACATCAGGATGGGCCTTTTCGATCTCGTCCATGAGGATGACCGAATACGGGCGGCGGCGAATTTTTTCGGTGAGCTGTCCGGCTTCGTCATACCCGACATAGCCCGGAGGCGAGCCGATCAGGCGGGCCACCGTGTGTTTCTCCATATATTCGGACATATCCAGCCGGATGAGCGATTCCGGGGTGTCGAACAGGTCGGTTGCGAGGGTCTTGACCAGTTCGGTCTTGCCCACGCCGGTCGGCCCGACAAACAGGAAGGATACCGGCTTTTTCTTGGGGCTGATGCCAGCCCGGCTGCGGCGGATGGCGTCCGCGATTGCGTGGATGGCTTCGTCCTGGCCGATGACGCGCTGCTTAAGCCGGTCTTCCATACCGGTCAGGCGCTCCATCTCCTGCGCCTGAATCTTGCTGGCCGGGATGTTGGTCCACAGCTCGATAACCGATGCCAGGTTTTCCAGGTTGAGTACCGGCCGTGGCTTGGATTCGGCTTCGTGCAGACGGTTTTCCAGCTGAATCTCCTGCGAACGCAGTTCGGCAATGCGGGCATACCGCTGGTCGAGCTGTTCGCTGGTCAGGTTCTCGCCTTCCGGGGCATCGGACATGAGGGTTTCACGCTCCTGCGTGACCGTTTTCAGTTCGTCCTTGAGGTCAGCTGCCAGGGACAGCATCTCGTTTTTTAGGTTCAAATCCGAGCACGCTTCGTCGATCAGGTCAATGGCTTTATCGGGCAAAAAGCGGTCGGTGATATACCGTTCGGACAGCTGCACCGCCTGGCGGCACATCTCATCCGGGATGGTCACAAAATGGAAATCCTCATAATAGTCCTTGACGCCTTTGAGGATTTCGGTGGCGTCATCCAGCGACGGCTCCTCGACCGAAACCGGCTGGAAGCGGCGCTCGAGCGCCGAATCCTTTTCGATATACTTGCGGTATTCGTTGAAGGTGGTCGCGCCGATGACCTGAATCTCGCCGCGCGACAGGGCGGGCTTTAAGATGTTCGCGGCATTCATCGAGCCTTCCGAATCGCCCGCGCCCACGATGTTATGCACCTCGTCGATGACCAGGATGATGTTGCCCAGGCGCTTGACTTCGTCGATCAGACCCTTCATGCGGCTTTCAAACTGGCCGCGGAACTGGGTGCCCGCCACCAGGGCGGTCAAGTCCAGCAGATGGATTTCCTTATCGCGCAGCTTATACGGCACCTTGCCCTGTGCGATGCGCAGCGCCAGGCCTTCGGCCACGGCCGTCTTGCCGACGCCCGGCTCACCGATCAGGCAGGGGTTGTTCTTCTGCCGGCGGTTTAGAATCTGGATGACGCGCTCGGTCTCCCGTTCGCGCCCGACGATGCGGTCGATGCGGCCCGCGCGCGCCTTGCCGGTCAAGTCCTCGCAGTAGGTGGTCAGGAACTTGCGCTTTTTGTCGCGCTTGGGCTCCTTCTTGCGCTTGGATTCCGAACCGGACGAACTCGACGGTTCCTTCTTTTCCGGGTGGAAAATCTGGAACGGCAGCGGCATGGCGTTCTTTTCCTCGTCCTCGTCATCCTCCCGGTCGTGCGGGGCGTCCTGCTCCTCGCCGTCGTTGCCGGCCGGCACCAGACCGGACAGGTCGCCAAACGCACCAATCTCCCCCGCCAAGGCGTCCAGGTCGGCGTCGGTGATGCCCATTTGCTCCATCAGGTTATCGATGGGCTTGAGCCCCATCTCCTTGGCGCATTTCAGGCACAAGCCCTCCTGGGTGGAGTTGTTGTTCTGGTCGATTTTTGTAATAAACACCACCGCGACATTCTTACCGCAGCGGGAACACATTGGCATATTCATAAAATGGATCCTCTCCTTCCGATCGGGGCTAGATGGTGGGCAGCAGGCCGAGCAGGAATGCGGTCAGGCTGGTGCCCGCCACACGGGTGGGGCTCAACCAGCCGAGTTCGCCAAAGGTGCTGGGCGAGAAGATGGTCAGCGCAAGCAGACCGAGCACACACAGCACCAGACCGAATGCGGCGCCCAAGACAAACCCGCCCAGACCGTCCAAAAAGCCGATCGGCCCGATGCGGGTGACGATTTTAAGCGCTGTGGATACCATATGCACCACCACGTTCATCACGATCAGGAAAATAAAAAACAATAGGGAAAACGCCAGACTGCTCGCCATGGAGGTTGCCATGTCGGTCGCCGTGGTTTGCAGCGTGTCGGCGAGTTCGGGCATGCGGGACAGCAGGTCGGTCGCGCGGATTTCAAATACCTGGCCGACAATCGGGGTGACCAGATAGCGCGCCAGCACCGGCGCAAGCAGCCGGGCGGCCAACGTTGCACCGACCAGAGCGACCGTCCGGCCCAAAAAGTTGCATACCGTGCGCACCAGACCGCGCGACGCGCCCAAGATCGCGCTGACCAGGATGATGGCCAGCAAGATCAGGTCCGGCATATTAAGAAGCCCTTGTAAAACCGAGGGCAGGGTCTGATAGATGTCCATGGTTATTTCAATTCCTCCGAGGTATCCGACGCGGCGGAAACAAAGGTTGCCTGCTTGGGATAGGTCAGCCAGACCCCGCCATCGCCAGTCAGGCCCACACCGCCGGCGCCAGCCGCGCTGGTGTTGGCCCACAGCGGCCGCAGGGCGCTGTCATAAACGGTCAGGCCACTGGTGGTCAGCAGCGCCAGGCGCGCGCCGTCGTAATCCATGGCCTGCAATTCTTCTTCAATCGCCAGCGGGTCCGACTGGGCGCCGCTCGCCTCCAAAATGGTCAGCTCGGAACGGGCTAAACCCGAATACGAGTGGATGACCAGCGCCAGTTTGCCGCCACCAAAGCAGAAGGCATTCAAATCATCGACCGAATAGGAGATGGTAGCGACCACGTCGCCTTTGCGGTTGATGATCGAGGTGCCGTAATCGCCGACCACAGCGACCGTACTGCCGTCCAAATAGCCGACCGCAAGCGGCACCACCGAGCCCAAAGACACTTCACTGGTGATTTTCTCGCTATCCAGATCGCGGAAGTACAGTTTGCCTTCCAGTTCTGTGCCGGTCTGCTGGAAGGCGGCAACCGCCAACCCCTTGCCGTCCGGCGACAGGGATGCGGCCTGGAAATAGGCATCCGGCGTCGCCCATTTGAAAATCTGCTTGCCGCCGCTGGAAAAGACCGTGACGGCCGATTTGTAGCCGGTCTCGTTGGTAATGAGCGCATAGTCGCCGTTCTCCCCCAGACAGCCGAACAAAATCGGGGCTTTCATGGTCTGCCGGCTGGCGACCAGCATGCTGGAGGACAGCACTGCACCATAGCCTTCCCGGTCATACACCAGCACATACCGGTCATTGGCGCACAGCTCGGGGGCCGAATAGCCCAGCGGCTCGGTCAGTTGTACGCCGCCCGGCGTTTTCAAGATTAAGTTATCGTTATCGGCCACCGCGACCCCATCGCCAAACGCAAGGATGGCAGCCGAATTGCCGGCTTCGTATTCGATGCGGTCGCCGGTCTGGCCGGACGAAAAACCGGCCGTAAAATAGGCGCCAATCTGCCGCAGCGATTCTTTGGAGAACAGCGACATATTGGCCGCAAAAAACAAGATGGCGGCCGCAATGGTCATAACGCCAAAAATCCGGTGCAGCCGCGCCACCACGCGCAGGCGTTTGTCGGCCGCATTTCGAATCATACGGCGGCGGGCCCGTCGGTTCACGCGGGCAGTATGCGGTTTTTGAACCATAGGGACTCCTTCCTCATTGTATCGCAACCGGGCGGCAAAGATGTGAACAACTCGTGAAAAAATAAATGCCGTCCGAAAAAAAGCCAAATTTATGCGTCCAGCCGGTAAGGGGCAAGCTCGGGCGTGTCCTCATACCACAGCCGGTTCATATATAGCCCATGGGCGGGCAGGGTCGGCCCGGCCTCGGCGCGCTCCCCGGCGCGCAGGATGGCGGTCACATCGTCGGGCGATAGTTTGCCGCTGCCGACATACAGCAGCGTGCCCGCGATGGCGCGCACCATGTTATACAAGAATCCATCCCCGCACACGCGGATGCGGATAAGCGGTTCTTTCTCCATGTCGCGCTGAGCGGTAAAGCCGGGCGCTTCGCAGGCCTCCACCTCACAGTGGAAAATCGTGCGCACGGTAGACTTAACCGGGGTACCGACCGAGCGCACGGCGGCAAAATCCTGTTTGCCGACAAACCGCCGCGCCCCGGCCTGCATGCGGGCTAGGTCGATCGGGTAGGTATAACGATACGCGCGCCCGGCCAAAAACGGGTCGGGCAGACGCGACGGATAGACATAATACGCATATTCTTTTTTGGTGCACGAAAACCGCGCATCAAAATCCTCGGGCACCTGTACGGCCGCCGAAACCGCGATATCGTCGGGCAGCTGGGCATTGAGCGCGAGCGGCAGGCGGTCCAGCGGGATGGTGCAGTCGGCCTTGAAATTGGCGACATACCGTCTGGCATGGACGCCCGCATCGGTACGGCCCACGCCCGACACATAGGTCTGGCAGCCTAATAGCTTGTCCACCGCTTCGGTCAGGGTCTGCTGGATGGACGCGCCGTTTTTCTGCACCTGCCAGCCGTGGTAGGCCGTGCCGTCATAGGATAAAATCAGTGCAATGTTCACCAGCCCATTCTCCCTCCTGTGATGATGGCGGCAAATACCACGCCCGAAATCAGGATGGCCAGATAATCCACCCGGCCGGTCTTGAGCTGCTTCATGCGGGTGCGGCCTTCATCGCCGCGGTATAAGCGGCATTCCATCGCGGTCGCCAGTTCGTCCGCGCGGCGGAAAGCCGAGATAAACAGCGGCACCAAAATGGGCACCATCGCCCGGGCACGCTGCAAGATGTTGCCCGATTCAAAATCGGCGCCGCGCGCCTTCTGGGCGGCGATGATCTTCTCGGTTTCCTCGATGAGGGTCGGGATGAACCGCAGCGCAATGGACATCATCATGGAAAGTTCATGTACGGGCACATGGATTTTTTTCAGCGGGCCCATCAGCCGCTCCAGCCCGTCGGTCAGGTCGATGGGCGAGGTGGTATAGGTCAGAATGGAGGTGCCGATGGTGAGCAGCATAGTGCGC
>JAUMSA010000089.1 GCA_031293105.1 Butyricicoccus sp.
CCATCAGCCGCAGCGCGATGATGATGGTGGCATACAGAATCAAGGTGCGGAGAAAAGAAATAGCCATAAAAAAACGCTCCCAATCGATATGGATATTGGTTAGAATGACCGGGAAACCGGAATTTATACACGGCTTTCCACGCGCTTTCTGAAAAAAATGAAAGAAACGGTTGACATTTGGAAGACGGGGGCTTATAATGAAAAACAATTACAGAACGTAAATGCGATGACCGGGGAAGTAAGACCTCCAAGAGCCTGTGCAGAGAGCCGTCGGTTTGGTGTGAGACGGCGGGGTGGAGCGTTTGAAAGTCGCCCGTGAGCGGCTGCGTCGAAAAGGGGAAAGCCCGTAGTAGGCGTGGACGGCTGACCGCCGTTATACGGTTCGGGATTCGGTTTTTCGGATTCCGGCAAAGGGGCCGCGCCCGGCGCGGCAATAAGAGTGGTACCGCAGAGCGCAAGTCTTTGTCTCTTACAGAGAGGCAAGGGCTTTTTTTATTTTGTGGTGCCAGTTATGTTACGAGGAATGAGGGTAGAACAAATGAAAATCAATGGCTCGCAGATTTTTGTCGAAGTCCTGGTTGAGCAGGGCGTCGATACCATTTTCGGATATCCCGGCGGCGCGGTGCTGGATATCTATGATGCGCTGTATAAAAACAGCGACCGCGTACGCCATATTCTAACCGCGCACGAACAGGGCGCGGCCCATGCCGCGGACGGTTACGCCCGCGCAACCGGCAAGACCGGCGTCTGCCTGGCGACAAGCGGCCCGGGTGCCACCAACCTGGTCACCGGCATTGCGACCGCTTATATGGATTCCATCCCCATGGTCGCCATCACCGGCAACGTCGGCACCAAGCTGATCGGCAAGGACTCCTTTCAGGAGGTTTACATAGCCGGCATTACCATGCCGATTACCAAGCACAATTTTACCGTTCGTCGGGTCGAAGAACTGGCCGACGTGCTGCGCGACGCGTTCCGCATCGCCCAGACCGGCCGCCCCGGCCCGGTTCTGGTCGATATCCCCAAGGATGTCATGGTGGCTGAGTGCGACTTTGACAACAAGGCGCCGCTCGACACCAGCACCCACTTTGACGTACAGGACAGTGACTTTAAGCGCATTGCGGCTGCAATCAACGCCGCTGAGCGTCCGGTTGTTTACTTTGGCGGCGGCGTGGCCACCGCGGACGCAGGCAAGGAGCTGGCCGAACTGCTGCACAAGGCCAACATTCCGGCCGTTGGCACCATCATGGCCATCGGCGTTCTGCCGGCCGACGATCCGCTCAACCTGGGCATGATCGGTATGCACGGCAAGGTATCGTGCGGCTTTGCGGTTGACAAGGCCGATCTGGTGCTTGCACTGGGCGCGCGCTTCTCCGACCGCGTTGCGACCGACCCGAATGCCTTTGCGCCGAACGCGAAGATCATCCACGCCGACATTGACGCGGCGGAAATCAATAAAAACATGGCGACCGACGACTCGATCGTCGCGGACGCCAAAACCTTCCTGCAAGGCGTGCTGCCTTATGTCGAGGCGCGGGAGCATACCGAATGGCTCGCGCAGATCGACGACTGGAAAAAGCGCATGGACTACCGCGCCAAGGATGACGCCAGCGTCCTAAAGCCGCATCAGGTCATCGGCGCGATTGCCGACCTGACGGGCGACGATGCCGTGATCGTCACCGATGTCGGCCAGCACCAGATGTGGGCAGCCCAGTACAGCCGCCGCAGCCACCCCCGGCAGTTCATCACGTCGGGCGGTCTCGGCACCATGGGCTTTGGCTATGGCGCCGCCATCGGCGCACAGATCGCCTGCCCGGGCAAGCGCATCATCCACATCACGGGCGATGGCTCGTTCCATATGAATCTGCATGAAATGTGCACCGCGGTTTCCTACGACCTGCCGGTCATCACGGTGGTCATGAACAACCAGGTGCTCGGCATGGTTCGTCAGTGGCAGACCATGTTCTACGGCAAGCGCTATTCGGCGACCGACCCGCACCGCAAGACCGATTTTGTCAAGCTGGCCGACGCCTTTGGCGCGCAGGGTATGCGCTGCACCAACCTGGACGAATTCAAGCAGGCCTTTGCCAAGGCGCTGACCAACAACCAGGGCCCGACCCTGATCGATTGCGTCATGGACTGCGATGAGCGCGTCCTGCCCATGATTCCGGCCGGCAAGTCGGTCCGCAACATCGTCATTGATTAAGGAGGCGCGACAAATGCAGAAATACATCCTGTCGGTCATGGTCAAGAACAACGCCGGTGTCCTGGCGCGTGTGGCCAGCCTGTTTGGCCGCCGCGGCTTCAACATCGATTCGCTGACCGTATCGGCGACCACCGACCCCACCATTTCGCGCATGTCCATCATCGTCCAGGGCGATGAGGCGACGCTCGAACAGATCATCAAACAGGTATCCAAGCTGGAAGAGGCCATTTGGGTCGAACAGCTTTGGGAGGACGAAAGCTACTGCAAAGAGCTGGTTTTCGTGAAAGTCTTGGCCGAAGCACCCGACGCGCGCGAGAGCATCCGTGAGGTTGCCGAGGTTTATAATGCAAACATCGTCGAATCCACCCACAACGCCATCATCGTGGAACTGACCGAGGTGCCCAGCCGCATCGACGCTTTCCTGGATGTCATCTCCAACTTTGAAATTGTGGAGATGTGCCGTTCGGGCGTGACCGCGATGATGAAATAACCTTTGTTATATAAAATCTGTCTCTTATACACATCT
>JAUMSA010000119.1 GCA_031293105.1 Butyricicoccus sp.
GTACACCGGATATTATGACCCAGCGAGCGGCGCATCCGTCGACGTGGAGCGGTATATTGACCTGACCATTGACGATTGTGACAGCAGCGGTGTCTTCAGCGGCAGTGCCAAGGTCACGACCGTGGAGGGCCAGGGCTATGACAGCCAGTGGTTCAACTATGATTTTAAAGGCACCGTAAACTTGGGCACCGGCGCCTTTTACTTGAAGGGTACCCGCATTACGGGCGGGAGCACAAGCACAACTTGGCGAACGGTTCCCTTTGACGGCACGCTGCGCATCGGGTCGACCGGCGACCTGACCATCAGCGGCTATGTGGATGATGATACCTCACGGCTTTTCCGGCTCAACCGCATTTCGGGTTGGGTGCGCGATGAGATCACCGAAGCGAATATCAATGGCCTGATTCCGAACACGCTCCAGGAAGCTGACCTGTCCAAGCGCATCACCCGCGCCGAGTTTGCCGCGGTGTCGGTCAAGCTCTATGAAGCGCTGAGCGGTACGACGGCCAGCGCAGGCAGCACGCCCTTTACCGACATTGCATCCGATCCCAACAAGACCGACATCGCCAAGGCCTATCGGCTGGGTATCGCGGTCGGCGTATCGGATACCGAGTTTGACCCGGATGTCAGCATTAACCGCGAGCAGCTTGTTACCATGCTTACCCGTGCGGTCAAGAAATACAGCTTTGACGGCTGGACAATCGAAAACGACGATGAGTATTATCTGGACACGAGCGGCGTGCCCAAGTTTGCGGACGATGCTTACATCTCCGACTTTGCCAAGCCGTCGGTCTACTACATGACCAAAATGAACATCATCGCCGGTGTGGACAGCACCCACTTTGCACCGCAGAATATCACGCCTGCACAGGAAGCGCAAGGCTATGCGACCGCGACCCGCGAACAAGCCCTCGCGCTGTCGCTGCGCATCTTCAAACTGGGCGATGCCTGGAAATAAAAAAAGCGGGACCATTTAGGTCCCGTTTTTTGCTGTTTCGGCGGGGAAGAAGAAGCTGTCCACGCGGTCTTCGTCCCCAAATAGGTTGTTGTACGCGAGCACGCGATACTGCTGCACCAGGTATTTTTCCTCCCCAGTCAGGTTTTCTTCCTCGGGCGAGGAATACCGGCCATCGGCGGTGATGTAGCCCACCGGCGTGATGACCGGCACCCGGGCGGCTACTTCGGATAAGAACTCCTGATAGCCGGTCAGCGGCAAGCCGGCGACCTTAGCGGTCAGCAGACCCAGCGCCCAGGATGAAAGGGTCACATCCTGCGCTTCCGGGATGTCGTAGTTGGCCCAGATGAAGAAGGGCGTGCCGTACTGGTCAAAGACCTCCTCGGTGGTGCGGTCGTCGAGCGGTTTGCCGATGATATCCTCGTAAAAATCATTGCCGAGCGGCGGCTGGTGGTCGCCGAAAAAGACGATCAGCGTCGGCACATCCGACTGGGAATAGTGCGAGATCAGGTTGCGCAGCGCATCGTCCGAGGCGCGCATGAGCGAAAAGAACTGGTCGGCCGCCGGATATTTTCCGGCCAGGTCGCCGGTCAGTTCGACCGTGTGTTCCAGATTGGTCCAGGGCAGCTGATACCCGCTGTGGTTTTGGATGGTCACATTGAAAACGAACAGCGGGTCGTCCCCCGCCTCATCGGTCATGCGGTACAGCTGCTCATAGTCGCACTGGTCGGAGATGAAACCCCGGATATAAGCCGGGGAAACCACATCTTCCTCGTAAAGCTGGCTATCAAAGCCCATCCACTTATAAACCGAGGTGCGATTCCAGCCCGAAGAATCGTAAGGATGGAAGGCGATGGAGGAAAACCCGAGGGCCTTGAGCTGGGACACGAGTGAAGGCGTGCCGTCCTGGAGGTAGAGCTGATAGGCCACCGTGGACGAGGGCAGGAAGGCCAGCGGATTACCGGTCAAAAATTCATATTCGACGTTGGCTGTACCGCCGCCGGTGACCGGCGAAATCATGGTGCCCTTGACCGTGTTTTCGGTCAGGCTGTGTAAAAAGGGCGTAGGGTCGTCCGACAGGGGAATGTCATAGGCGTCCAGGTCGGCAAATGACTCGTTCATAATGGCAATGATGTGCACCGGCTGGGTACCATCCGCGGGCGTTTCGTCCTCAGTGGGCACTGAGTCGATGATGTTCTGCACCGCGGTCGCCGAATAGCCATCCGGCTCGGTGACCATGCTATACCGCAGGGACGCGGTGAAATTGAGTACAAACCCATTGGCCTGGGTCTTCCATTGCTGGGAGTAGATGCCCAAGTAGGTGAGCATAGGTGTACCGAAAAAGAGCAGACTGTACACGACAGCCCCGGCGCAGAGGGGCAGCACCACCCGTTTGCGCGGACGGCGCGCCTTTTTCTGGGCGGGCAGCCGCCAAAGCAGCACCAGATAGGCCAAGGCAAAGAGCGCGGCGCGCAGGATGGTTTCATCCACCGTATAATCGTAGCCGCCTGCGACATTATACGCCGTGCGCCAGGCGACCAGGTCGCAGGGGAAGATGACCCGGCCGCGGAAGGTGAGGACATAGTGGTTGATGAGCCCCACGGCAAAGCACAGCACCATGGCCAGCGCCGCCGACCGGCGGATGCGGCCAAAGACCAAGGCCAGCAGGCCGAAAAAGAGATAGTACCAGATGAGGTTGAGCGTACACTGGGTGACCGACAGCGCATCGAACGGGTTGGTGTTGTTGAGCAGCTCGACCACCAGCAGCGCACAGGGAGCGCCGAGCGCCCAGATGATACGCGGCGTCCAGACGGCCGCGCGGCCGAGCAGCGGCCGGGGAATCAGACCCGCCGCACCGAAGCTGACCGCCAGCAGGAGGGTCAGGGCAGGATACCGGTCCAGATAGCGGTCCAGCACAAACCAAGCCGCCAGAAACAGAAGGGCAGCCCGTAACACAAGGAGTTGCCGCCGGGCATGGCCGGCCGGCGGAAGGGAAAAACGCTTCATGGGGAATACTCCGTTGGATGTATAAAAATTTCCGAATACCGGACATATTATAACTGTACCTCTTTTTGCGCGCCATTGCAAAAAAATTTTGGCTCAGCGCCGTGAAAAGTATAAGCTGGGGGAAATCCATAGAAACAAGAAATTTGTCGAATCCGCCAAAAGCGGCCCGATGAACCCGCAACCGGGCATGCGAAGGGGGCAAAAATGGAAAAATATTTGCATTTTCCTTGCAAAGACACGCGGCGCATGGTATACTATGTACGTAAGTTTGTATGAGTGTTCAAGAGTGGGGCGACCCACTCTTTCTTATTGACCGGACGCGGGCAGCCCCCGGCCGGGGA
The DNA here is from genome assembly GCA_031293105.1 of Butyricicoccus sp. Lineage (GTDB taxonomy): Bacteria > Bacillota > Clostridia > Oscillospirales > Butyricicoccaceae > Butyricicoccus_B. Next base: position 3,304 of record JAUMSA010000119.1, read on the forward strand.
CAGAAGGAGGAAACGATGCAGGCAAAGCAAGTTGTGGCACGTGTCGCGGAACTGGCCGAGCCGGTCTGCGAAAAGGCTGGCGTCACCCTGTGGGACGTGGAATTTGAAAAAGAGGGCGGTCAGTATATGCTGACGGTCACCATCGACCGCGACGAAGGCGTGGATATCGACCACTGCGAGGCGGTTTCGCGCGCGCTCGACCCCATGCTCGACGCACGGGAGTTCGATTCCCTGCCCGCCTATACCCTGTGCGTCTCTTCGGCAGGGCTGGAGAGAAGGCTCAAAAAGCCCGCGCATTTTGAAAAATTTATGGGTTCGACCGTGGAAGTCAAGTTCTATAAGCCGGTGGACGGCGCCAAGACCGTTGAGGGCACCTTGGTCGATTATGACAATGGCTGCGTGAGCGTCGAAGTGGACGGCGCGCGCCGTATCTATGAACCCCAGGACATTGCAGCCGTCCGGCTGACCGTACAGTTTTAAAAGGAGTGATTGGGACAAGATGAACGCAGAGTTTTTTGCAGCCCTGGAGCAACTGGAAAAGGAAAAGGGCATTTCGGTCGATTACATGCTCGAGCGCGTCGGCCAGGCGCTGATCGCCGCGTATAAAAAGATGAACGACGGCATGACCGACAACGTCTATGTCGAGACCGACCGCGCCAAAAAGGAAATCCGCCTGTTTGTGCGCAAGACGGTCGTAGACGATGTGTATGAGCCGTATGAGGAGCTGAGCCTGGAAGAAGCGCGCGAATACAAGAAAAACGCCATGCTGGGCGATGTAATCGACATTGACATCCCGCCCAAGTCCTTTGGCCGCATCGCGGCCCAGTCGGCCAAGCAGGTCATCATCCAGGGCATCCGCGAAGCCGAGCACGGCATGGTGCTCTCCGAGTTTGAATCCAAGGAACATGAGATTTTGAACGCCACCGTCAGCCGGGTCGACCCGCGCACGGGCAACGTCATCCTGGAGATGATCTCCCAGGGCGAAAAGACCGAAGCCGTGCTCACCGCCGGTGAGCAGGTGCGCGGCGAAACGCTCAAGGAAGGCGATCGCGTCAAGGTCTATGTCATCGAGGTACGCCGCGGCACCCGCGGCCCGCAGGTCATGATCTCGCGTACCCATCCGGGTCTGGTCAAGCGTCTGTTTGAGCTGGAAGTGCCCGAAATCCACGACGGCATCGTCGAAGTCAAGTCGATTGCCCGCGAAGCAGGCAACCGCACCAAGATCGCGGTTTGGTCGCAGGACGAAAACGTCGATCCGATCGGCGCCTGCGTCGGCAGCCGCGGCGCCCGTGTAGGCAACATCGTTGACGAGCTCGGCGGCGAAAAAATCGACATCATCAAGTGGTCGGAGGACATGGCCCAGTTCGTTTCCGCAGCGCTCGCGCCCGCGGACGTCATCTCGGCCACTATGCAGCCGGACGGCAAGTCCTGCCGCGTGATCGTACCCGACGACCAGCTCAGCCTGGCCATCGGCAAGGAGGGTCAAAACGCCCGTCTGGCCGCCAAGCTGACCGGCTGCAAGATCGATATCGCGCCCGCATCCCAGGCCGAACCGGCCCCGTCCGAGCCGGAAGCCGAAGCGCCGGCCGAGGACGCACAGGAAGCCGAATAAGCCGGGAAGAGGGGGATCACCCATGCAGAAACGAAAAATCCCCATGCGGCAATGCTTAGGGTGCCGCACCATGTTCCCCAAGCGGGAACTCATCCGTGTGGTGCGTTCGCCCGAAGGCGAATTGTCGCTCGATTTTAAGGGCAAGGCGCCCGGCCGTGGCGCATATCTCTGCCCGAACCTCGAATGCCTGAAAAAAGCGCGCAAGGCGCGCGCCATCGAGCGGGCGTTCGAGATGACCGTGCCCGACGCGGTCTATGAAGCCCTGGAGCAGCGCATGGAGGAAGAAAACCATGGAAACTAATCCGGTGCTTGGGCTTTTGGGCCTGTCCCGCCGCGCCGGCAAGCTGGCCTGCGGCGAAGAACAGGTAAGCGAAATGGTTGCGACCGGCAAATGCCGGGCCATCTTTCTGGCCGAGGACGCGGGCGATGCCACGCGCCGCAAGGTCATGCGGCACGATGCGCGCGTGCCGGTGTTCGCCCTGCCCTGCCCGCGGGAAACGCTGGGCAGCGCGATCGGCGTGCCTGGATGCGCGGTCTGCGCCGTGAGCGATATGGGCATGGCGGCCGCCCTGGCGGGCAAATTGGCCGATACCAGCGCCCAAAATCAGGCGGCTGCGGCGCGTGTTTCGGAAAAGAAGGCACGCATTGACCGCCGCAAGGGGAAAAAGAAGAAATAAATCCTTTTTCCGTCCTTTGCGAGGCCTCGGCCCCGCACCAATCATCATCAGGAGGTGAGCGCCAATGGCGATTGATAACAAGTATAGAGTCCATGAAGTAGCGAAGGATTTCGGCCGGTCGACCAAGGAAGTGACCGACATCCTGACCAAGTACGCAAAAGCGCCCAAAAATCACATGCAGGTTTTGGACGACCACGAACTGAGTATTATTTTCGAGTATTTTACGCAAAATCATCAGGTGGATGACCTGGAGCGCGTGCTGGGTTCCCAGCAGGCAGCCGCACCCAGCGGCAAGAAGGATGCCGCACCGGCCAAGGAAGCAGCCAAGGCAACCGAAGGCGAAAAGAAAGAAGAAAAGAAGGATGCACCGCGTTCGTCTCGCGTCAAGCAGGTACACCGCATCGACACCCGCGGCGGCGGCGATGTCAACCTGGCCAAGTACGACGAGCGTATCGATTCGCTGGTATCCGAAAAGGCCGAGCGTATGCAGTCCACCGGCCAGAAGAAGCAGAAGCTGACCAAGAAGTCCGACCAGCGTGCGCGCCAGCAGTATGGCTCCAAGCGCCGCCAGGAGGAGCAGGAGAAGATGAAGCGCCTGCAGCGCCAGCAGCAGATGGCCAAGAAGGTGCAGCTTAAGGTCTCCATCCCGGATGAAATCAACGTTGGCGAGTTTGCGCAGCGCATGAAGCGCACCGCGGCCGACGTCATCAAGGAACTGATGAAGCTGGGCGTCATGGCGTCCATCTCCCAGACCATCGACTTTGACACCGCGGCCATTGTCGCTGAAGAAATGGGCGCTAAGGTCGAGCACGAAGTGCATGTCACCATCGAGGAAAAGCTGTTTGACGAGTCCGAGGACAAGGAAGAGAACCTGCAGCCCCGCGACCCGGTTGTTGTCGTCATGGGTCACGTTGACCATGGTAAGACCTCGCTCCTCGACGCCATCCGTAAGACCAAGGTCACCGAAGGCGAAGCCGGCGGTATTACCCAGCACATCGGTGCATACCGCGTAAAGGTGGGCGGCAAGCCGATCACCTTCCTCGACACCCCGGGCCATGCGGCGTTTACGTCCATGCGTGCCCGCGGCGCACAGGTCACCGATATCGCCATCCTGGTTGTAGCAGCCGACGACGGCATCATGCCGCAGACCATCGAAGCGATCAACCATGCCAAGGCGGCCAAGGTGCCGATCATCGTGGCCGTCAACAAGATCGATAAGGACGGCGCGAACCCCGAGCGTATTCTGCAACAGCTGACCGAGTACGAACTGGTTCCCGAAGAATGGGGCGGCGATACCATTGTCTGCAACATTTCGGCCAAGTACGGCCAGGGCATCGAAAACCTGCTCGAAATGGTTCTGCTGACCGCCGAGGTCGCTGATCTGAAGGCCAACCCCAACCGCCAGGCCAAGGGTACGGTCATCGAGGCCAAGCTCGACAAGGGCCGTGGCCCGGTTGCCACCGTTCTGGTACAGAACGGCACCCTGCACACGGGCGACAGCATCATCGCCGGTACGGCGGTCGGCCGCGTGCGCGCCATGACCGACGACGACGGCCGCAAGATCAAGTCCGCCGGCCCGTCGGTACCGGTTGAGATCATCGGTCTGGACGAAGTGCCGGGCGCGGGTGATATCTTCTACGCCGTAGACGACGAGAAAATGGCCCGTCAGCTGGTCGCACAGCGCAAGGAGAAGGAGAAGGAAGAGCGCAACAAGTCCTTCCACAAGGTCACGCTCGACAACCTGTTCCAGTCCATCCAGGAAGGCGAGATGAAGGAACTGAACATCATCGTCAAGGCCGACGTACAGGGTTCGGTCGAAGCCATCCGCTCCAGCCTGGAAAAGCTGTCCAACGAAGAAGTGCGCGTCAAGGTTATCCACGGCGCAGTTGGCGCAATCAACGAGTCCGACGTCATGCTGGCTGCCGCATCGGGCGCCATCATTGTCGGTTTTAACGTCCGTCCCGACCGTACGGCAACCGAATCGGCCGCGCAGCAGGGCGTGGATATGCGCATGTACCGCGTCATCTACGACTGCATCGAGGAGATGGAGCAGGCCATGAAGGGCATGCTCGCACCCAAGTTCCGCGAAGCGGTACTCGGCCATGCCGAAGTGCGCACCACCTTCCGCGTATCCGGTGTGGGTACCATCGCGGGCTGCTATGTGCAGGACGGCAAGATTCAGCGCCATGCACAGGTGCGCATCGTGCGCGACGGCATCGTCATCCACGAGGGCGTACTGTCCTCGCTCAAGCGCTTCAAGGACGACGTCAAGGAAGTTGCATCCGGCTATGAATGCGGCTGCGGCTTTGAAAACTTCAACGACATCAAGGAAGGCGACGTATTCGAAGCCTTTGTTATGGAAGAAATTCCGCGCTAAAGAACGTATCAACCTACAGGGCGGGCCTGTCGCCCGCCCTGTTTTGCATTCCCCCGAAAAGGAGGTTAATCCAATATGGCAAGCAATCGCATTATCCGCATTTCCGAGGAGGTCATGCGCGCATTGGCCGAAGCGCTGCGCGCGGTCAAGGACCCGCGTGTGCAGAACGGTCTGGTTTCGGTCATCCATTGCGAGGTGACCAACGACTTGCGCTATGCCAAGGTCTATATTTCGGTGCTTGGCACCCCGGAACAGGCCAAGGACGTGATGAAGGGCCTAAAGTCGGCATCCGGTTGGCTGCGGCGGGAAGTTGGGCACAAGGTCCAGCTACGCTATGCGCCCGAGCTGGTCTTTGAGCTGGATAACTCCATCACCCATGGCGCGCACATCTCCGAGGTCATCCATGAGCTGGAGCGCGAGGGCAAGATGGGCAGCGGGGAGGACGAAGCATGAACGTCACCGTAGCCGAAGCCGCTGCCCTGCTGCGGCAGGCGGACGATATCCTCATCCTGTCCCATCGCCGGCCGGACGGCGATACGTCCGGCTGTGCAGGCGCGCTGTGCCGCGGCCTGCGGCAGCTAGGCAAGAAGGCCTACGTGCTTCAAAACCCGGAGATCACCAAGCGGTATGAACCGCTCATCGTGCCCTGCTATCCGCCCGAGGGCTTTGTGCCCGCCTTTGTCGTGACCACCGACATCGCGGACACCAACCTGTTTTCCGACAACGCGCAAGGGTATATCGGCAAGATCGACCTCGCGCTCGACCATCACCGCTCCAACCCCGGCATCGGCAAGAACAACCTCATCCGGCCCGAAGCAGGCGGCTGCGCCGAGGTCATCTATGACGTGTTAAAGGCGCTGGGCGTGACGCTGACGCGCGACATCGCCCGGTGCATCTATATCGCTGTATCGACCGATACCGGCTGCTTTAAGTTCTCCAACACCGTGCCGCATACGCTGCGCGTGGCGGCCGACTGCCTGGAAGCCGGTGTGGACGGCGGCGAGATCAACCGCGCGCTCTTTGAGGTCAAAAGCTGGCCGCGGTTTGAGATGGAGCGCATCATTTTTGATACCATGGAGTTTGCCATGGATCGTAAGGTTGCGCTGGCGCTCCTGTGGCGGGCGGATATCGACCGCACTGGGGCAGACATGGACGACCTGGACTCCATCGCGTCGCTCACCCGCCAGATCGAAGGCGTGCAGGTCGGCATCACCCTGACCGAAAACAAGGACGGCACCATCAAGGCATCGGTGCGCACGACCAAGGAAGTGGACGCTTCGGCCATTTGCCGCAAATGCGGCGGCGGCGGCCATCTGCGTGCGGGCGGCGCCTCCTTCCCCGAAGGGGTGGACATGATGCAGGCCAAGCGGCGTCTGCTGCTGGCCACCGAGGAAGTCTACCGGCAGAGCAGCCTTTGAGGGCAAGCGATGGAACAACAGACGTTAAGCGGCATTTTGCTGATGAACAAGCCCCAGGGCTTCACCTCCCATGACGTGGTGGCCAAGCTGCGGGGCATCTTAAAGACCCGCCGCATCGGCCACGGCGGCACGCTCGACCCTATGGCGACCGGTGTGCTGCCCGTCTTTGTGGGCGGGGCCACCAAGGCGGCCGACTTTGCCGCTGCGCAGGACAAGGAATATGTGGCCGGGTTCACGCTGGGGCTGGCCACCGACACCCAGGACACCACCGGACAGACCCTGCATGTTTCGGACAAGCGGGTGGATACCGCCGCCGTACGGCAGGCGCTCGCCGGATTCCAGGGTGCGCAGCAGCAGCTTCCGCCCATGTATTCGGCGGTTAAGGTCGGCGGCCGCAAGCTGTACGACCTGGCCCGCAAGGGGCAGGAGGTCGAGCGCCCGACGCGCGAGATCTTTGTGCACGAGATCGAGCTGCTGGATTTTGACGAGAGCGCCCAGCGCGGCACCTTCCGCGTAGTGGCCAGCAAGGGCACCTATGTGCGCACGTTGGTGAACGACCTGGGCGAAAGACTCGGTACCTGGGCGGCCATGCACAGCTTGGTGCGCACCCGGTCGGGGGCGTACACCTTAGAGCAGACCGCAGATTTTGCCGCGGTCGGGCGGGCCGCGGCTGCGGGAGAAATAGCGCAGCTGCTGCGGCCGACCGACAGCCTGTTTCTCGAGCATCCGGCGGTGCAGCTCACCGCCGAGGGCGGAGAACGCGCAGCACGCGGCGCCGTGGTATTCCCGCGCCAGGCGAAGGGCCTGCCCGATACACCGGGCACCCTTGTGCGGGTGTATGAGGGAGAGCAGTTCCGCATGCTCGGCCAGGTACGCACGCTGGACAAAGGCGGGGTCGG
>JAUMSA010000156.1 GCA_031293105.1 Butyricicoccus sp.
ATGTGCTGTGGCCAGAAGATGACCGAACTGGTGCCGGGCAGCGTCGATGCCGCCCAGGAGAAGCACGTGCCGGTGATCAAGGTCGAGGGCGACAAGGTCACCGTTTCGGTTGGCTCGGCAGCGCATCCGATGGCCGAAGAACACTTCATCGGCTGGATTTACCTGCAGACCGAGCATGGCGGCCAGCGCAAGGCCCTCAAGCCGGGCGATGCGCCGGAAGCAGTCTTTGCAGTCGCAGATGACAAGCCGGTCGCAGCGTATGCATACTGCAACCTGCACGGCCTGTGGAAGGCAACCGTATAAGAAAACACAAATACCCTGTCCGGCCGGACAGGGTATTTTTTTATGCAAAAAAAGGTCCCCTGCCGGCTTGGCCAGCAGGGGACTGCAGTCAGAGTTTCCTCTGGGAGAGACTTACTTGTTGTCTACCTCAGCCATGTGCTCGATGAGCATCAGCAGCTTGTTGGAGTAGCCCCATTCGTTGTCGTACCAGGAAACAACCTTTACGAAGGTGTCGGTCAGCTGGATACCAGCCTTCTTGTCGAAGATGGAGGTACGAGCATCGCCCAGGAAGTCAGACGATACAACGTCGTCCTCGGTGTAACCCAGAACGCCCTTCAGGCCGCCCTCGCTCAGCGGCTTCTCAGAAGCAGCCTTCATAGCAGCGCAGATTTCGTCGTAGGTTGCCGGCTTAGCCAGGTTGCAGGTCAGGTCAACAACAGATACGTCCAGGGTCGGAACACGCATGGACATACCGGTCAGCTTGCCGTTCAGCTTCGGGTAAACCTTGCCAACAGCCTTTGCAGCGCCAGTGGAAGACGGGATGATGTTGCCGGAAGCCGCACGGCCGCCACGCCAGTCCTTCTTGGACGGGCCGTCAACGGTCTTCTGGGTACCGGTGGTGGAGTGAACGGTGGTCATCAGGCCTTCGGTGATGCCGAATGCTTCGTCCAGAACCTTGGCGATCGGAGCCAGGCAGTTGGTGGTGCAGGAAGCATTGGAAACAAAGGTCATGTCCTTGGTGTAGGTGTCCTGGTTAACACCCATAACGAACATCGGGGTGTCGTCCTTGGACGGAGCAGACATGATAACCTTCTTTGCGCCAGCGTCGATGTGAGCCTGAGCCTTTTCCTTGGTCAGGAATACGCCGGTGGATTCAACAACGTAATCAACGCCGTCCTTGCCCCACGGAATGTTCTTGGGGTCCATTTCAGCGTGGAAGAGGATCTTCTTGCCGTCAACGATGATTGCATCGTCGGTGTATTCGATGGTGCCGTCGTACTGGCCATGCATGGTGTCATACTTGAGCATGTATGCCATGTAGTCCGGGGACATGAACGGATCGTTTACCGCAACAAATTCAATGTTCGGGTTCTTCAGGCCCGCGCGGAATACCATACGGCCGATGCGGCCGAAACCATTGATACCAACTTTGATAGCCATTTCAATAATTCCTCCTAAAACTCCTTAGTAGCTTTGCTGAATAAATTATACCGCATCTGCTGCATTTTTCGCAAGTGGCATTTGTGAAAAGAATGTCAAATTTACGCTCCCTTTTCCACAATATTCTTTGCAAACTATACAGCCGTGATGCTATAATAATAATATCTTGGCGCTTTTCTGGTCAGTTATACGCACAAGATGAATACAGATGGGAAAAAGATGGCGGTGCATACCTTGAGAAATTTTATGAATTTGGAAAGCAGCGACCTTTCAAATCTTGCCCTGGAGCTCTTGGACGCAGAGGATGCGGCGTTTGTATTGGTATCCCCGGTCGGGGACATCATCTCGCAGACAAAGGGAGCTGCCCGGCTGCTGCAAAGCATGCCGCTGCGCCCGGTGGGCGAGGTGCTCAGCGAACGGGCTGCGCAGGCCGTGGCCTTTGTGCAGGCTACAGGCGGCGAATCAAGCATCCAGGAAGAAATTGACGGAAAACTTTACCGGATGGAAGTCCGTCCGGCCGAGCAGGGCCTGCTGCTGTATTTTGCGCCTTTGGAGCCGCAAATGACCCGGCTGCCGGCCAATTTTTCGCGGCAGATTGTCGATTCGCTGTCGCACATTCTGGCATCCGTACATTGAATGCCGGGCAGCGAAGGGGAGAAGAGTGCGCACCTACTCGACGGCATTCGACGGGATAGTTTGCGCATTTATCGCGGACTTGTACACCTGCAATTTTTGGAAAGTGATGAGGCGCCCGAGCAGGCCATGCAATTAAAAGAATACGATCTGGCCAAACTGTGCCGGGAAGCGGTGCAGCAGTGCCGGGCGGCCTGCGCGGCGCGGGGCCGCGAGGTAGAACTTGCGGCGGAGTTGCCGGATACCTGCTTTGTTGTGTGCGACCGGACGCTGGTGCTGCGGGCGCTGCTCAACCTTTTAACCAATGCCCTGTGCACGCGGGGCGTGACCCGGGTCGCGGTGCGCCTGACGCGGGGGCATGGGCAGGTCAACTTGGTGGTATCGGACAACGGCCCGGGCGTGCCGCCCGAGGAACTGAGCCGGCTGTATCACGATTGGGCGCGGCCGTGGGATGAGGCCGACTGGCTGGGGCAGGAGATGCCCTGTGGTCTGGGTCTGCCGCTGGTGCGGCAGGTGGCCGGCTGGCACGGCGGCACGCTGCTGCTCGAGCCGGGGACAGACGGCGGCACGGTGTTTCGGTTGTCTTTCCCCGACCATTTGCCGCCCGACCCGCCGCAGCTCGGCCAAAGCCTGCCGAATGACAGTCTGGACCTTTGGGAGCTGGAATTGTCCATTTTATAAGAAGGAAACACGCAGAAAACCCGCCTCTTTTGCGAGGCGGGTTTTGTTGTGCAAGTTGGGAGACTCCGATGCAAATGGGCAAGATGGGCAAAAATTTTCCACATATTTTTTATTTTTTTTGCATA
>JAUMSA010000202.1 GCA_031293105.1 Butyricicoccus sp.
GGCCAACACGGTGTTTAGGTGCTCCCGGTTCTGCTGTTTGCGCTGATAGGCCGAAAACGCTTTTGCTCCCAGCATGCAGGCCAGGAAACCATCTACCAGCAGCAGAAGGATGATTAAAATGGATTTGACGCGGCTCCACTGCATGGCGTTTGTCTCCTTTTTTCAAACATTATTTTACATAGCACCGACGTGCGGTCGCTTGTTGTTCTTCAATCTGATATACGACGGCCAACCGCGCTCCTTCTCCTGGGGCAGCTGCGGCAGCCAATGTGCTGGACAGTACCGGCGTTTGGACGCCGGTCGATTGAAACTGCTGCAAATGGATGGTGGCTGCCATCAACTTATTTTCCCGAAATTCAAACCGGGCAAACGGCTGGGTGCTGTCGGTCTCCACCGGAATGCCGTTCACCAGCTGAATAAACGTCAGCACACAGACGTTATCGTCCGCTTGCGTGATGTCATACAGCATGGCCTGGGTGCTGTCCGAAATGCTCCCTTGCACGTTTTTGAGCAGCGTGTAGGCAAAGTCAACTTGCAAGCGCAAGGTGTCTGCCCGTGCGGTCTCCGCCGTGTTATAAACTTCCATACCGCCTTCCATCGCGGTCGCGCGGAACTGCACCGTTCCATCGACCGAGATGTGCAGCGTGCTGTAATTTTCCGCATAGACCTGGGTATTGCCCTGGTCCTCCGGATAGGTGCTGACATGGGGGTCATACTGGAACGCATCGAACAGCGCTGTCCAGTTGCTGCCGCTCTGGGAGTCCAGCAGTTGGGGCGCCTGCACGGCAAATTGTTCGGCCCGCATATCCTCTTGCTCCAGCAGCAAAGTGTCCGGCCTTACCCCTGTTAAGGTCTTGTCCTGTACAGCGAACCGGCAGGACGCAGCCGAGAAGTTTTCCATCGCTTTTTCCCAATCTGAGGGGTCCGCCGAGGTGCTCGCCACGCGGTATCCGTCGGCTACATGCAGGTATAATTCACCGTCCGCAGTCAGCAGCAAGGCATCAGCCTTGTCACTGTTTTCGGCCCTGCTTCCCATCCAGCTGGACAGGAGCGAAACCGGGAGATAGCCCTCATATCCAAAATAGAGCACCTCGCCTTGCAGCGCTTGGCAGAAGTCCTCTTCCGTGCACGGGTCAAAATCGCCGCAATTGGCAAGGGCCTGTCCCATCTCCTCTTGCAAGGAAACATACAACGTCGATACCGTAGCCGATTGATACTGGGCCCCCACGAGTTCCCCTTCCAGGCTGACCGCAATGCGGGTCGGCTGCGCGGCCGGGTCGGCCCCGGTCCGAATCTCAAAGCCGCTGACCCCATAGGTGAACCGCTGATAAATCTTAGCCACCAGAGAATCGGACGGAATGTTATCCAGACTCAAATCGGTCATCCAAGTCATGGACAACAGCACCAGCATGCCCACGAACAGAACAAGCAGCACCACATTTTTGATTGCATTTTTGAGTTTTTGCTGCTTTTCATCCATATTCAGGCATCCTCAACTTGCAGATCGACCGGCAGGATAATAGTCACCGTCGTGCCGACATTTAGTTCACTGTCCAGATGGATAGTGCCGTGATGGGCCTCCACCATCTCCTTAGCGATCGCCAGTCCCAGACCGGTGCCGCCCTTTTCCCGCGAACGGGCCTTGTCCACGCGGTAGAACCGCTCAAACAGGCGCGGGATATCTTCCTTTGGAATGCCGATCCCATCGTCGGCAATGCGCAGCATCAAGCTGTGCGGGTCGCGCATGCTGGCTTGTATCTGGATGTGGCCGCCTGCGGAGGTGTATTTGATCGAATTGGAAATGATGTTGACCACCACTTGTTCCAGCCGTTCCTTGTCGCCGACCATATCGGGCAGGTTGTCCTGCATGTCAAGCGTCAGTTCATGTCCATTGTTCTGGGCATCCAGCTTCATCGCCGTATAGACATTTTCCAGCATCTTCGGAATCGAGAAGCGCCGGAAGGTCAGGTCCATGCGGCCATAATCGAGTTTGGACAGGGTCAGCAAGTCTTTGACGATGCGGGTCATGCGGTCTGCCTCGCCCGAAATGACGCCCAGGAACCGCTTTTCGGTTTCCATCGGCAGTTCACCTGCCGCATCCATCAGCGTTTCGGTATAGCTCTTGATGTTGGTCAGCGGCGTGCGCAATTCGTGGGATACATTGGCCACAAATTCGCGCCGCGCATCGTCCAGCTTGCGCTGTTCGGTGATATCGTGGATCATTACGATCACCCCCCGCTCGCTCTCGCCCGCACCATAAGGCGCCACCAAGACGTTCAAGGTGCGGCCCAGACGCTCGATCTCGGTGCTGATGAGCTTTCGTTCGCTGCTCACAGCCGTCGCCGGGAGGGCTAGGCCGGTAAATACCTCGTTAAAGGTCATGTTTTCGTTGAAAGTTACACCCATCAAGCGTTCGGTGGCCGGGTTCATATGGATGATGTGTCCATCCGATGTAAAAGCTGCCACACCGTCAGCCATGTGCAGGAATACGGTATTGAGCTTGTCGCGTTCCTCCTGCACCTCGCCCAGCGTATTTTGCAGCATCTCGGCCATGTAGTTAAAGGTCTCGGTCAGGTTGCCGATCTCATCGCCCGACTGGATGGGCAGGCGGTGGCTGAAGTCGCCGCTTGCGACCAGACGCGCCTGCTCTTTGATGTTTTCGATCGGGGTGGTGATCGTCTTGCTGAGCAGGAAACTGAGCAGAACGGCCACCAGAAGCCCAAAGAGCATGGCCTCAATGACGATGCTGAAGAACCGCCAGGAAAGTTCCTGTATCTCCTGCTTATCGTCCTTGATGTAGACAATATAATCGTGGTCGCCGCCATCGATTGGATACGCGGCATCCAAATAGCTGTCCATGACCGAATTTTCAATGCCCACTTCGCCCGCCATAGCCGCCAGAAGATTGGGGGTCGTGCTCAGGTCAGCGCTGGCCTGCACCCGCGAACCGCTCAGATAATTCCCTTCGGCATCTAAGATATAGTAGTGGCGATGGCTGTCGATTCCCAGCGACCCGGTCCGTGCTGCAACGATGGCCGCAAGCTGCTGCCCATCGTCGTCGCTTTGGGCCGCCTCATTGAGGGATACCAGCATTTCCGAAGTAAACAGTCCGGTCACCTGGTCGT
>JAUMSA010000211.1 GCA_031293105.1 Butyricicoccus sp.
CACCAACGGACTTCGGGATGCTCATCCAGCCGTTTTTGGGCGGCATCCAGAAAGTTCAGAGCCGCATCTCGGTCTCCACGTGATACCAACTCTGTGACAGTCTGGAATTGGTGACGCAGGTCGTGCCGCTGGATTCGGATGCTTTCTTCGACTTCCTTTACGCTCTGTAATTTCTCCTTCAGGTCAGAAATCTGCACCGTCAGCAGGGTGGCGCTTTGCTGTTCCATTTGAATGTTGTACTGTGCCACAAGGCTTTTGAATACGGCAATATACACAAAGGCCAGCGGGATGACAGCCGTGTAGACATAGATCCGCTGGGGAAAGCTTTCCAGATAGCTGTTCGGCCAGGAAGCCACGAAAATAAGATAGGCGCAGAACACGCAGGGGATCAAAGTGAGCACGCCCCAGTGGTCCGGGATTACCTTGATCAATATGCGAAAGGGTCGCCGCAGAAAATGGCATTCCAAATAAATGACTGTGAAATAGAATGCGCACATGAGCAAGATATTGACAACCGCAGAAAGACCGAGAGCCTCTGTCAGCCAGCGGATCATGGAGGCGGACAAGGTAGACACCATAATTTGCGTTGTATAATTGAACACTGCCTGCGTCGGGCTATCATTCGCTGCCCAATATGTAAGAAAAGTAGCCGGAAGCGAAATGGTGAGAAAAAACACACGGAGTAGCAGCAGTTCTCCGCCAACCCATAGTAAAATCAGGCTGGAACCAATCACCCAAATGCTGTAAAGCGCCATAATACATAGCAGTTTCCAGCGTCCAAAGCGAAACTCGGTCAAACTTGCCATCATTCCCACTGTCATAATGGTGATTAAAAAGATGCGGAAGACGAGAAAAATTAGATTCGTCATGGCGAATTCCCCTTCACAGCGCATGCAAATTTTACGCAAATAACCTCGAATTTTGAGCAACTACTTTCCAATATCGCAATGTTTTGTACAATGAAAATAGCATAGACGCTAAAAAACGTCAAGAGGGGTTATGAAAAAGGAGGACTGGCTATGCAGTACGATCGTAAATTCCATTACGACCGGCGGGAGTCCCTGCCCGCGCCAAAACCAGGCGGCAGCGTATGGCCCCGGCAAAGCTGTCCGGAGTTTACGCCCAGAAAAGAACACCTGCCCATCGAGGGCAGCCAATGCTGGTTCTGCCGCTATGCGGATTTTCATCTGAAATGTCGGGTCGCGCTGGAGGTAGGCATCTGCTGCTGGCCGGAGATACAGATTGAATAAAAACAGCGCGACATGTGATTTCCGCTGCACCGTCATCCAAGGAGCGCAGCGAGCGAAAGGTCGGCATGACGGAACAGGAGGAACAAAGATGAAAAAACGATGTCTAAGCATATTTCTTATACTGTGCCTGGTTTTGGGCATGATACCCGCCGTTGCGACTCCGGCGGCAGCGGCCAGCGCGCTGGAACTGCCCAAGGGAGCAGGCTCCGGCAAGGGCTTCATCTACTACGATTTTGTGGAGACAACGCAGTTTGTCCCAGACAACACCTACGCCTTTTTAGACGGAACGTACGGCCGGAGTGACGCCGTGGCGCAGCTGGGTTCCGGTGCGATGCTGGAGGCCACAAACAAAGAGAACAAATCCTGGCAATACATGGTTAAGTATTATTATATGCTCCAGGACGGTTCTTTAGATCAGATCGCAAGTCAGATCAAGAAGGTTGCGGTCTATGTCAATGTAGTAAATCCGGGTAAGGGGTTTGACTCCTGCCGCGGCGGCGGACTGTACCAAGTACCAGGCACTTCCAATCCCACCGAGTACCGCTATTTCTGCTGGGCCGGCGGCGCGCAGAATTGTGGGCCGCTGTATGCCTACACCTATCAAACCGCAGAAATTACATGGGACAATGTGACCGTCTACATCAACGACCCCGGCCGCACCGCTTCGAATAACAGCACTGACTACACGGTGAAGCTGACCTATGGAGACGACCAGACCGTCAAGCTGGACCCTCGGAGCTACACGGTGCAGTGCAGCGGGCAAAACGCCACCGTCACCATCACGGATAATGACGGAAATACCATCCAAGGTCAAGTGACCCTGCCCGGCGCGGTGATCTATCAGCCCGGCGCGCTGAACGTATCCGGAATACCTGCCAATCAAGGCATCCAGCCCGGCGGCTCGGTGCAGGTCGCCAGCGACCGTCCCACCCGTACCGGAGGATACGAATTCCAGTGCTGGGAGGATGCAGATGGGAAGCAATACCAGCCCGGAGCCCCCATCGATTATAAGGCTGAGGGTTACACCCTGACTGCGGTATGGAAGGATACCCAAGCCCCCACCTTTACCTGCGACACGGTGGAGGTGATGACCGGCACGACCGGCGAAGTGGTGCAAAACTCCATCAAGGCTGCCCTGAAGATCACGGACAATGAATCGGTGACCGGGTGTACCGTCACGGTGAACGCAGACGATACCACCACTCAGAGCCGAGGCGAGAAGCAGGTTTCCGTCACGGTTCGGGATGCAGCAGGCAATCAAACCACGAAGAATGTGACTTTGAATGTGTTGCCCGGCCCGCTGGCCTTTGATGCGCCCACTTACAGTGATAACACCCTCTCAGTCATCCTGCGAGAGCCGGGGCCGGACACCATCACCGAGACCGGCATCGTTTGGGGCGTCATCAGCAGTCCTACGACTACGGTCAACAACGGGAGATATACAACATCCAGCCCGGTGACAACACCGGGGGCTTCCATCAGCACCACAGTGCAGCTGGCGGAGGGTGTGCCCTATTACGCCCGGGCTTATGCTAAGGTCGGTGATGTCATTTACTACGGCCCTGAGGCCACCGTCGGCGACAGCATCCCCAGCTATGGCAAAATTACGATTAAAAATAACAATAATAATACCTTCACCGTCAGCCGCAGCGACGGCACCGACGGAGCGCAGACGGTCTACTATCGTACGGTCAACGGCTCCGCCGTGGGTGGTACCCACTTTGAGCACCAAAGCGGTACGGTGACCATTCCCGCGGGGCAAACTTCCGCAACCATCACCATTACCGAGCACGGTGTCAACGCCCAGTATGACGGAAATACCGCCACCGGCTATTCCAACGCGAACCGCACCTATTCGGTGGAGATCTACCGGGTAGAAGGCGGTGCAGTGATCGAGGGCAACCGGGCCGCAGCCACCCGCACCATGGTGGGGAACACGACGGTTGACCGCAATAATTTTGCGGAAAAGACAGATAGTCGCCCGAACGAAACCAAGCGGGGCGATTACGACGTCGACGGAAATTTGGGCTGGACAAATGGTAAGACTGGTAGCGGACAGGAGCATATTAATGTTCAACCCGCTGCAAATATCCAGCCCTATATACAGGCAGTGTCTAGAGAAATCCGCTATTACGTAACCTTTGAGGCCAAAGAAAGTGAGAGCGGCTATCAGGCTGTTCAGATCGTGCCAGGGAGCGTTACCGACACCTCCATTTATCCCTACGATGATAAACTGAGCGGTTCTTATTCAGCATCCACATTAGCAGGGTACACGGCACTCTTTGAACACGGCAAGAGCAAAAACGACTCGAACTGGTATCCCTATCATTTTCCTGCGGGAGATTTCCCCAGCCAGTCCAATCTGAAACAGGAGGAATGGAAGGGGACCGATACCGGGGCCTATATTGCCTTTGCCGTAAACACTGAGCAGATTACTACCTCCTACGGCGCCTGTGGTTCGGGTAGTGACGCATGGTATACGCAAAATGTCGTCCACCACTACCAGTTCATCGACGATCAAGAACCCACGTTGTTGGCGGTTGCCGACATGGGCGACAGCACCTACCGGGTGGGGGACAGTTTTACTGTGTCCTTGATTTTTGATGAGATTGTGGACATCCAGAACAGCACTAATCTGAACGCCAGCACCATCAGCACCAGCTGGGGTACTGCTACCTATGCCGGCGGCGGGGACACCAACGTGCTCTATTTCACCGGTACGGTGCCCGCAAATGCCAGCAGCACGCTTACAGTCAATAGCATCAACGCCACGATTAAAGATATGGCAAACAATGGGAGCACCCCCACGGTTAGCGGCAACATTACGGCCGATGTCGACACCCGGACACCATCTTTTAACCTCTCTGCCGGTTCCGTTTCCGGCGGCGTGGGGCAGGCCACCATTGCAAGCGCGAACGAGAACACCACCTCTCTGCGGTATGCCTGGTCGCAGAGCAGCGCCATGCCCGCCACCGGCTGGATTCCCCTGACCAGCGATGAACTGGCGGCGGCGCAGACTACTGGCTTTACGGCCATGACACGGCAGGAAAGCGGTACCTGGTACCTTCATGTGCTGGGTATCTGCGACTCAAACGGCGCGCTGGTCTACAAGAGCACTAGTGTGAATTTCAGCAGTTCCAGCGACCCAAATCCGGTACAGCCGCCTTCGATCAGCGTCTCTGTCAATAATGATGACTGGGCAACCAGCCGTACTATAACAGTAAACGCCCAAAACGGAACGACGGAGTATCGCTATGGTGATGGGGCATGGCAGACCGTTTCCAGCAGCAGCGTCACCGTAAACCAAAACGGCACCTACGCCTTCCGCTGTGTATCCACGAGCGGCGAAGCGGTTACCGCCTCTGCGGAGGTGAGTAAGATCGACACCATCGACCCGAGCGCCTCCATTGGAGATATGACGGCCAATACGCCTACCCAAAAGGCTGGCGTTTACCATAGCATTACCTTGCCAGTAGATTATGGCGATACCCAGTCCGGGGTAAAAACAGCAGAGTATGTATGGAGTAGTTCGGTAACTGCACCCGATAGCGGTTGGGCTTCGATCGGAGACGACAACACTTCATTGACCTATCATGCCAGTGAGGCAAGCGAAGCGGACATTTACCTTCATTTTCGCGTGACCGATAATGTGGGGCATACTGTTATCGTCAGTTCTCCGGCCTATCAGGTGATTTCTGAGGAGGGCGCGAAAAACTACGCTCCCACCATCACCATTGGTCTGCTTATGAACAAAGACGATGATTTTATCCCATGGGACGGCAAGACCTGGACCAACGAGACGCAAACGTTGGAGTGGGAACTGGCCGGGGAGAATACCGATAACTGTGTGGTCACGCTCCCGGATGGCAGAACCACCACTGATGAATCCGGCACTATTCTGGTGTCCCAGAATGGTACCTATGAGGTGTCTGTAGTAGACAATACTTACGGCGGCAGCAATTCGGCAAGCTATACCATCGACAAAATCGATACCACAGCCCCCAACGTATCCCACGACTGGGTATCCACAGGATGGCAGTCGAAAACGGTGACCGTCAAGTTTGATATAGAAGACCAGGGCGGCAGCGGACTGGATACAGCCAAATACAAAATCGTAGACAACAACACCGAAACGCCCACTGATTTGACTGCCTTTTCCTCGAATACAGGCGGTAATGTGACCGTCAGCGAGGACGGCACCTGGTATATCTACTATGAGGTCACTGACAATACGGCGGGTACCTATGGTGACGGGACAGACCGCCCCGCCAACATCACCAGCGGTTTTGTAGGTCCCATCCAGATCAACACCGGCAAGCCGACCTTGCAGATCACCGGCGGCGAAACGGGCGCGAGCAGTTTGACCTTGGAGGTCACCTCTTCGGGCAGTGAGCGGGTCACAGTCGCCAAGGATAGCGGCCAAGCTACGCCGGTCGATGGATCGTACACCGTGACGGAGGCAGGCACATACACCTTTACTGCCACTTCCAACGCCGGGTTGACCACTCAACAAACTGTGCAGGTACATAGCATCACCTTTGACAGTGACGGCGGCAGCGCGGCCCCTTCCCAACTGGTGGTAAAAGGCGGCAAGGCCACAGAACCTTCCGTGCCTACCCGTTCCGGTTTCACTTTTGAGGGATGGATGAACAGCACCGCCATGTGGGACTTTTCGACCGATGAAGTGAATCAAAACCTCAAGCTCACGGCCAAGTGGACGCTGAACACGCCTACCGTAACGCTGACGGCCAGCGCATCCCATGCCACCTACGGGGAGAATATCACCCTCACCGCTGATACTGGCTACGATGCAGGAGATGATGTAGACCTCACCTATACGTGGTACAAAGATAGCAATACAACACCCATTGCGGGCGAAAGCGGCTCTACCCTGACCCTCTCCGATGTGGCTGACAGCGGCAGCTATTCTGTTAAGATTACCGCCAGCGGAGGCGGCCAGACCCAAACGTCTGCCAGCGACACCGTAACGATCGATATTGTGCCCCTGCCGGTGGTGCTGAGTTGGAATTACACAGCTCCTATCCCCTATGACGGCCAGATGCATACTGTCGCCGCCACCATATCCAATCTGGTGGACGGCGATTCCTGCGACCTGACCCATGAGGGAACGAAAGAGACAGATGCCGTAGGAGACTACACGGTGACTGTCACCGGGCTGGACAATCCCAACTATACCTTGGATGGTGTCACAAACACGATCCACGCGTGGCAGATCATTCCGGCTACGGGCAATGCTTCTGTCACCATGGAGGATTGGATCTACGACGAGACAGCCAAGACCCCTGTCCCCGATTCTACTACCAACGGTACCAGCCACGTGACCTATCACTACACCGGCACTACCAATGGCGGTGTCCCATATGATAGCAGCACCGTCCCCACGGATGCAGGTACTTATACCGTGACCGCCACCTTTGCAGCCACGGAAAATTATGAGGAAGTCACTGCTACCGATGAATTCACCATCGCGCCCCGCCCGGTACAGCTGACTTGGAATGGTGAGACGAACATACCTTATGACGGCCAGACGCACACCATCACCGCAGAGATTACCAATCTGGTGCCGAACGACGCCTGCAAGCTGACCTATGCGGACAACCAAAAGACCAATGCCGGGGCCTACACTGCCAAGGTCACTGGTGTCAGCAATCCCAACTATACGTTGGAGGGTGTCACAAATACGACCCAAGCATGGCAAATCATTGCGGTTTCGGGTAGTGCTTCGGTTACCATGAAAGACTGGACCTATGGCAGTACAGCAAGCAGTCCTGTTCCGGTCTCGGATACCAATGGTACTGACAACGTAACCTACCACTACACTGGCACCACCAGTGACGGTGCTCAATATGACAGCGACGCCGTCCCCACCGATGCGGGCAATTATACGGTTACTGCTACTTTTGCGGCAACCGCAAATCACGAAGCAGTCACTGCCACGACCGATTTCACCATTGCGAAAAAGACCATTTTCGCCACTTGGTCGGGTCTGAATCAAGTGTATGGAAGCACCGAAACCGTGAAGGTGACACTTTCCGGTGTCTTGGATGACGATGCGGTCACAGTAAAAATCAACGAAACGATTCCCCGCGATGCGGGTACCTATGAGCTGACTGCTGACCTTGCCGGTACCGATACAGACAACTACACCCTGAAAAACGATACCGCGACGCTGACCATTCAGCCCAAGCCGGTGATTTTCACCGTGAAGGATCACGCGGTGCAGGCTGACGGCAGCGAAAAGGAAGCGACCGTCACAGCAAATGATACTGCTTTCACCAAGTACACTGTCACCTACCAACAGAACGGCAAAACGGTATCCTCCCCGAAGGAGGTCGGCAGCTATGAGATTTGGGTGGAGATCACCGATGCCAACTATCTCCATACAAACGGCAGCGATAGCATGCAGGTAGGCACACTTACCATCTCGCAGGCCCCGCCCGTACTTTATACCGTATCCTTTGCCGGCGGCGAAGGAGCCACCGGAAACATGGCTGAACTGGAAACTACCGGCGGCAGCGTCCTCACCCTTCCAGAGTGTGGATATCAAAAGGCAAATTACAAATTCATGGGTTGGCTCTGTGACGGCAAGGCCTACCAACCCGGCGACCGCTTCACCATGCCCAGCGGGAATGTGACCTTCACCGCCCAGTGGCAGGCCGTGTTTGAAGTCTCCGGCACCATCACAGAGAAAACGGACGGTGCGGATGAAGAGGTAGCAAATGCGGTAGTCAGCCTGTGGCTGGGCGCCAATCAAATGGACGAGACCACCACAGCACCGAATGGAACCTACAACTTTAACAATCTGCTCCCCGGCATTTACAATCTGGTGGTCACCAAGGACGTGCGCACCGTTACCAGCAAGGTAGAAATCACAACGGAAAATACGACCTGTAATGCCACTTTGCCGAAAGGCGCCACCAATTCGATTGTCGAAGTGACGCCCGGCAGTCCGGACATCGTGGTGGGCAAGCTGGATACCATGTTTGAGAAAACCGATGAGACAGTCTACACCCAAGACGATCAGCAAACCGTAAAGGAAGGCGGCAAGGTGGAGATTACCTTCTCTGCTGCAGAAAAGCAGCAAGGAGATACCAACATCTCGAGCGATATGAGTAAAATCGCTGCGAAAAAGGACAATTCCGTCACCCTGGGCCTGGTTATGGACTATGCGCTGGAAAAAGAGGTCTTTGACACGGATGGAAAAAAAGATGACGCAGCCAGCAAAAATATCACGCAGGCCAACGTCCTGCTGGAAGTCCTGCTGCCGCTTCCAACCGAACTGCAAGGGAAAAACCGCTATTCGGTCTATCGTGTACACGATGGTACTGCGCAGGAGCTGAAACAAGGCGAAAGCAACAAAAATGAGCTGGGTGAATACTTCACGGTCAGCAGCGACAAGACGAGAATGACACTGTACGTCAAGTGTTTCTCCACCTATGCCATCGGCTACACGGAATTCTCCGGCGGTGGAGGTGGCGGCGGATCATCCACGCCGGTTTATCCACCCAAGGTCGAGCAGCCGGAACATGGCTCGGTTACCGTCAAACCGACTTCCCCGCAAAAAGACGACAAAGTGACCATTACGCCTTCCCCTGAGGAAGGGTATACCGTGGATACCGTCAAAGTCATGGACACCAACGGCAAGCCGGTGGAAGTTACCCCCAACGACGACGGAACGTATAGTTTTATGCAGCCTGCCGAAAAGGTAACCATTACCGTTGCTTTCCGACCAATGACCGGTGCATCCGATTGTCCCCGTGACGAGAGCTGCCCCATGGCTCCTTTCACTGATTCTGACCGTTCGGCATGGTATCACGACGGGGTTCACTACTGTGTGGAAAATAACTTGATGGTGGGCACTAGCGAAACGACCTTTGAGCCGAATTCCACAACCACCCGCGGCATGATCGTCACAATCCTCTGGCGGCTGGAAGGCAGCCCGATCGTAGACGATGCGATGAACTATAGCGATGTAAAACGGGACGACTGGTATGGTCAGGCCGTTTGCTGGGCAGATGGTGCCGGTGTAGTCACCGGCTATGGCAATGGCCAGTTCGGTCCCAATGACTCCATCACCCGGGAGCAGATGGCCGCCATGCTATGGCGCTATGCGGGAAGCCCCGATGTGGAGGGCAATCTCTCCTCCTTTGTGGATGGCTCGCAGACCAGCAACTGGGCGCAGGCAGCTATGGTGTGGGCTGTGGATCAGGGCTTGATTGCCGGTGTAGGCGATAACCGGTTGGATCCCCTTGATCAGGCTACCCGAGCACAGGCTGCTGCCATTCTGATGCGCTTCGCCGAAAAGGCATCCTAACAATGGCATACGCCTCACTCCATATAAAATC
>JAUMSA010000240.1 GCA_031293105.1 Butyricicoccus sp.
CACAGTTGGGCGGTGCGGATCGGGCGGCCGATCTGCCGCCTGCGCCACACATCTTGGAGGAGGTTTGCCACCCGGCGGATGATCGCGCGCTGGATCTCGGCCGCCTGGTCGAGCTGTTCGAGCTCAACCGAAATGCGGGTATTGACCGTCATAACGGTCGCCGGGCAGACATGCAGCCGCCCTTCGGCGGTCAGACAACAGCTGCACCACTTGGCCAGATAGCCGTAGATGCGATCGCACAGGGCGTCAGCCGCATGGCCGTCATCGGTGCCCGTCACGACCACGGTGACGTGGCCGGGAGCCGGAGCGCCCTTTGCATCCCGGCCGGAGAAGCACTTGACGTGCATCACCTGCGGGAACTCCTCAAGCACGATCTCTTCAAAATCGTGTGCGCTGGCCGCGCGTCCGCGATGCCGCAAGCGCTTGTTGCCCACCGCTTCGATGCGTTCCTTGGGGAAGCGGTCGGTGCCGCCGCTCATGGGCGTCAGGTTGCGCACGCCGCTGATGCGGGGCAGCGCCCCGACCAAGGCGTCCACCTGTCCGGCGGGCACATTGCCGCGTGCGCCGCCGCCGCTCACATACCGCACGCGAATCGTGCGGTCGCCCGGCGCGGGCACCCGTCCCCGTCGTCCGTCGCCAAAGGTGACCGTCCCCTCATAGGGGTCGAGCACAAAGGCACGCATGCCTGCCGGCGCAAGCGCCAGATCAGTCACCTGCTGCCAGCGCACCCAGCAATGCCGCAGGACGCTGTCCTCCCATTCTAGGTGAACGTCTTCGGGCTGGTCGGCGGCGAGCTGCTGGGCATCGGCCAGCGGCAGGACGTTCCCTTCGTCCACCCAGACTTCGCAGGAAACGACCGGAGCGCTGAGCAGTTCGATCTTTTTTCCGGCCTCATAGGGCGCGGTATTGATGTACAAATCCGCTTCCTGCTGCACTTGGCGGGCGGTCACCGTGTTGCAGTGCACCGCAGCCACGCAGGGCGCCGGGCCTTCAAAGCCCGAGCTGCGGCTGACGCGCAGCCAGTAGCCTTCCTGTCCAAACAGGGATACGGCGGGCAGCCGTTCGGGCAGATAGAGCATCACCTGTCCGGTGTGGTGCAAGTTGCCGGTCAAATCGACCGTGCCGACCGCTTCAAACCGCTCGCCGGTGCAGCATTCCCACACTAGCTTGTCGGTGCGCGGCACGCGGCCGATGACTTCAAACAGCAGAGAAAGCGGCATGGCATGCGGCGACCGGTCAAACCGGAGGTACATCGCGCGGGGCGCGTCCTCCATGGGTTCCAGGGCGGGCAAGTGCAGGTCGTTGATGTCGGCCGCGTTACTCAGCACCACATGGCGGCCATTGTTATCCGCGCCGCAAGCGGCCGCGGGAATCAGCATATCGTAAGCCCAATCGAGCGTGGCATCCTGCACAAAGGGGATAATCCAGCGCGCATAGGCCGAAAATTGGTTTTCCACCTCGGCGACACGGGCCCGGATGTACATACCCTCCTCGGCGTTGACCTCGCTGGGCGCGATGTCCTGCGGTACGGTAAACCGCAGCTCGAGCACACCGTCGCGCTTGCAGGAGAAGGGGTTGCGGTCGCCCTCGACCGGGAGCCGACGCCAGCCGGTGCCGTTATAATACTCCCACGTGACCTCGGACACAAAGACATCGTCCGGTTTGAGTTCAACCGCGTCTTTTTTGTCGATTAAAGCCTGGGTAAAGTTATACTGCGGCGGCTGTTCGGGCGGATTGTCCACAATGGGGGTGATATCCAGCCGCAGATTGGCGGTCGCGCCACGCTTGGTGAACACGGTGTCCGACCGGATATAAAACAGCGCATAAGGCGCCGGACGCCGGCCAAAGCAGTAGCCGCCCTCACCCAGCGAAACCGGCAGATCGCCGCTAAAGAGCATATCCACCGGGCAGCGCTCGAGCGGTTCGCTCCGCAGGGCGATGCCTTCCACGGTCAGCGCGGCCGTGGGCTTGCCGCTGCAAACGATGCTGCGGTTGCCATCCGCATCCAGGTCGATGGACAGGTTGTTGCGCTTTTCCAGCCGCAGCCGTCCGTTTTGCGCCTGCACATCTTCAAACGGCAGCAGCGTGCCGTCGTGCAGGTAGCCCCACTGCATGTCCGCCAGATGTTTGGCGTTTTCTTCTTCTAAGTACCGGACACTCTGCCGCAGTTCGACTTCAATCGTGCCCGGGCAGTCCAGCCGCAACACATCGGGCTGGGCGAACCAGAACCGGTGCTGCTGCCTATTCTCGCCGCAGGGCGTGAAAAACCGCTGCGGATGGGACAAATCGATGGGTTCCAGCCAGTCGGCCGCGCCGTCCACATAGAAAATATCGGTCAGCTCAGCCGGGGTGGCCTCGATCACGCGCTCGGTTTCATAGACGATGTTGTTGCCCCCGGCATCCGGGGTAAAGGCCTGCGTACCGGCCGGCACGCGCACCGGTTCTTCCACGGTTTCATGGGCGATAAATTGCAGGATACCGGCAGCGGGCGCCGGGGCGGGCAGCTGGAAGCCGATTAGGTTCAGAAACTCGGTATACAGCTTTTCGGGCACCGAGTTCATACGGTCGACCGTCTGCTCGAACATGCGGCAGAACAGTTCGGCCAAGGCGGCGCCGGGGTCGTCCTGGGTGCCCTCCAGCCGCCACTCGGGGGTGTAGGACGCGGCGAGCGAGCGGAACTCCTGCCGGAGCCCGTCCAACGTCCGCGCATCCAATACAGGGGTTTTCACAGGGTGTTCACTCCTTCCGAGCCCTCGGTCATATAGAACGGATACACGTTGTTATACCGGTTGTTGGTGCTGCGCACCGTATAGCTGACTTCCACCACGACCGCACCGGTCAAGCGGTTCATTTCGCGGCAGACGACCTGCACATCGGTGATGCGCGGCTCTTGCAGCAGCAGTTGTTCGCGCACATCGTGCGCAATGCTGTGCATCATGGTGCTGGTAGCGGAAGCAAAGATATAGTCCACGACATTGGTGCCAAAGCGCGGCCGCATAATGCGTTCGCCCTGCATGGTATTGAGGATAATGCCGATGGCTTCGCGGATGTCCTCCTCTTGGTCCACCATGGCAAATTTGCCGGTCCGGGGGTCGACTTGCAGCGGGAACTTGAGCCCCCGTCCTAAAAACTCCTTGCCGTTCACTTGTGTCCGCTCCTTTCCGCTGCCGCGTGTTGGGTCTGTCAGTTGATGCTCACGGTCAGCCCCTTGAGGGTCGCGGGACCGCTGGCATTCAGGTCAAGCGTGGTATTTGCCTTGACGGCAGCCGTTGCGCCCTCCATTTTCAGGCCGGCGCTGGCCTTTTCTTCGATATTGGCCGCCTGCACGGCGATCTTGCTCTTGGATTTGATGGTGATGTTGCCCGCCTTTTCCAAAGTGATCGTCGCGCCGCCGTCGCCGGCATCCAGCTTGATGCTGTTGGCCGCTTTGAGGGTGATATCTCCCCCTTTGAGGTCCATCAGCAGGGCATTTTTGCCTTCTTTATCCTGTAACTGAATCTTTTGGTTTTCATCATCGAGCACCAGGGTCGTGCCCGACGGCATGACCAGGGTGACTTTGTGCTTTTTTTCCTCGTCGTGCATGTTCAGTTCGATCTTGGACGGGGTGCGCATAAGATAGTCGAGCACCTTGCCATCTTGGATGGCCACCGGCGGCTTGACTTCGGTCGTCCACAGCGCGCCGAGCACCATCGGCCGGTGCGGGTCGTCGTCCAGATAGGCCAGCACGACCAAGTCATCCACCCGCGGAAACCAGAACATGCCGCGCTCCATGCCGCCCGCCGGGGCCATGACATAGCACCAATCGGTTTCTTCGGCGTTTTCCGACCCAATGGGCAGGCATTTGACGCGGTTGAATTTATCCGGATCGGTGATGTTGGTCACCTTGGCGAGCGTCAGCCCGCGGCGGTCCATGCGGTGATGCAGGCCGACCGTTTCGCGCGAGAGCGATTCCAGTTGTTCTACGATACTCACTCGGTTTTCGCCCCCTTGACTTCAAATGTGGTCGAATAGCCATCCTGGTCAAAGCGATGCCGAACCTTGCTGATGAAATAGGTCCCGCTCGTGCTTTTGTCCATGCCTTCGATCTCGATATAGCGCCCCGGAATCATCTCAGGGATGCCGATGCACGACCCCTCGCCCGAAACCAGCCCCATGGCGATGCCGTTGAGCCGGTTCTGGGCCAATTTGTCGCATTCTTCCTTGGTGCGCACAAACTCGCTGTATTCGCGCAGCACGGCCGATTTGAGGGCCGGCACCAGTTCGGCCGCCGAATCACCGGACAGGCCGCTGCCGGCGGTTACCTTATTTGCCGTGCCTTTGATGGGTTTTTGGTTGACGTCCCGCCCCCAAATTTCCACCTTGCCAACTTGGTGGGCGAGCGATACGCGCTTGGTAAAGTTACGCAGACCGCCCCGGATACCCAGTTTGATGAGCGGTTTGGTGTTGGTCAGCATATCGTCAAAGATGATTTCGCCATTGATGACAAACAGGCTGGCCCCATAGCGGTTGGCCATGGTGTTGAGGAAGGTCCAGTCGTCCACCTGCTCTTTGACGATCGGGGTGGCAAACCCCGTAAGCGTGCCGACGCTGACCTTTTTGGCAAACCCGGCCGAAACGCTCTTTTGCAGGATGGATTTAATCAGTTCGGGCGCCTTCTTCTGTCCGGCATACAGCGGTTCGCGTAAGCTCATCAGATATCCCAGCGCGTCGATGCCGGTGATATCGATGCGCGGACTTTCATCGCCGCTGTACCGGAAGGTATATTCATCGATGTAGCCATAAAAAATCTCTTTGGTTTTCACATAACCGGCCTTGATGCTGAGTTTTGCCCCGGCTTTGACCGATTTGTCGAAATCGTGAATCCACTTGCTTGCCTCGGATTTGAACTGGCAGTCGATGGTGAAGGAACAACCGCTCGCGCTGCCATCCGACGTCAGTTCGACCTCCAGATTCATAATCGGGATTTCCTTGCTGGAATAGGTCTTGCTGCCGATGGTGACTTCCAGGCCAGGCGTTATAAAATTGGCATACTTGGTTTGCAGGTCTTGATAGGTATAACTTGCAGTATCCAGTTCATCCGCCTCCTTTCGGTCCGCGAAACGTTAATCGATGGATGGCAGTAGCAGCCGTTCGCCGGTGCGCAGCCGCCGGGGATTGGTCAGCCCATTGGCGGACGCAATCAGGCGCCACTGATCGGACTGCCCATATTCTTTCAGGGCCATGGACCACAGGGCGTCGCCCTGGGTGACCATACGGTATTTGGTGGTATCCGGCGACTGGAAGGGGCTTTGCTGGGCGTCATCGTGCAGGTTGAGCACTTGCTGGAACTGACAATCCATGGTGGCCCGCACCGGGGTACCTTCTTCGTTAAACTTGGTAAAGGTGACCTGACACTGGGAAAGGTATCCGACAAAATACAGGGACGACCATTCCAATTTCAGGGCAGCTACGGCGTGAATATCCTCATCAAACCGCATCAAATCGTAGATTTTTTGGGTATATTCCCGCACATCCACGGTCTTGGCGGCCGAAGGCAGCAAACTGTTGGCGGCAAACTTCACGCGATCCAGCGCGGTGCCGCCGACCTCCGAGCCGGCAGACATGGAATCAAAAAAGAGCTTAAAGCTGAGCACTTCCGACGCACCGGACGGAATCTGCGACTCCTGCGCATTGGCGCCAAAAGCCGTTGCCTTGGTCACATTGACGCTGCGCGCCTGCACATATTGCTCGGGGTTGTAAAGAACGGTAATCTCCTTCCCTTTTTTGCTGCCTTCGATAATGGTAATCTTCATTTTTTCGAGCGGCATCAAAATATTGGGGTTGGGTACACCGACATACATCGCATTTCCTCCTTTCGGCTATCTTCCGCTGCGACGGAATTCCTTGCGCAGCCGGTCTTCAATCATATGATACACCTTATCCGCCGCGCGCCGCAGCTCATAATCGCTCAGCTGGGCTGGCGGCTGCATGGTTTGCGGGGCTTCCTGTGTGGGCTCCCGGAACACCATGGTCGGCGTGCCGGTCGGCATGGCCTGCGGCGCCGTCCACTGGATTTGCTGTTGCGCATGGGGCATCTTGGGCGGCGTGATGGTGTGCTGCTCATTCCCCTCCGGCTGCTGCAAAAATCGCTGGGCCCAATCGGGCAGCGTACTGATGTAACTGGATGCAGTCGGTTCGGATTGTTTCGGGGGTTCGGGTTTGATTTCCTGCCCCTGCACCGGCAAATAGGTGAGTTCGCCATTGCTGTTTTGCGGGATTTCGGCCGCGGCCTGCGGTGTCGGCGCATAAGTCAGCGGCGTCATCGGCTGCGCGGTTGTTATATGGGAATTCGGCAGCGGAAGCGGACGAACCGAAGCGATTTTTGCCGTTCGCGACGGCATCGCCTGTCTTGGCTCACGCGGACGCGAAACCGACTGGTTCGGATGCGAGGACAAGGGCTGCTTTGCGGTCGTATGCTTAACAGCCTGCGGCGTCTGTCCCTGTTCCGTAGACGGCATGTTATCCGCCTCAGCATGATAAATCAGTTGTTCCTCCATGCGAAGCGGCTGTGTATCCTGTGCTCTCGGCAGAGCGCTGACCAACGATTGGGAATCGGCATGGGCCGCCTGCGCCGCTTGCTCTGTTAAATTGGTTTGTCCCGTCCGATCGGCTTTAACAGCCGCATAACTCGATGTTTGCTGTGCTTGCGGCGCCTGCTTTAAGGCTTTCTGCAAAATTGCAGCATTTTCTGCGCTAGTTTGCTCGGTTTCGGGGGTGTTTTCCACATGGTGCAGCAATTCTTCCGGCTGCAAGATGGTCTCCTGCATAACCGCTGTCCCGCCTTCGACCGGAATGGCCTGCTTGATAGACTCGCTCGATGCTGCACTGGCTTCCTGCTGTGTCGCCTGACCTGACGGCTGCCCCTCCTGTCTGGAAGGTGCCTGCGCTGTTGCTTGTCTAGCCTGCTCCGTCTCATTCATGGACATCTGCGTCACATGGTGCCGCGCAGCCTGGGTTGCTTTATCATCTGCCGCAGTTTTATTTACTGCACTTTCTGTCTGCATATTGGGTGCCGCATTTGCGTTTCTGGATGCCCGCTGTGCTTGCGGCTCCTGCTGAGAAGTCTTCTGCAAAGACTTCGCGCTTTCTACGTCGGTTTTCTCCGCTTTTCTGGATTCCTCGACGTAGTGCAGCAGTTCTTCCGATTGCAAGACGGACTGCTGCATTGCTGCTGTCCCGCCTTCGACCGGGATGGCTTGCTTGACAGCCTCACCTGATACCGTGCCTACTTCCCGCTGTGTCGCTTTGCTGGACGACTGCTCATCTGGTTTCTGTCTGGAAGGTGCTTGCACTGTTGCTCGTCTGACATGCTCAGCTTCGCGCACGGACATCTGCGGCTCATGTTGCCGCGCAGCCTGAGTCGCTTTATCATCTGTGGCAGATTTATTTATTGCACTTACTATCTGCTGTACATCGGATGCCGCATTTACGCTTTTATTGGATACTTTCTGTGCTTGCGGCTCCTGCTGCGAAGTCTTCTGCGAAAGCTTCGCGTTTTCTGTGCCGGTTTGCCTGACTTGTCCGGTTTCCTCAACGTAGTGCAGCAATTCTTGGGGCGACAAAGCGGTCTCCTGCATGGCTGTTATCCCGCCTTCGACCGGGATGGCTTGCTTGGCAGGCTCACTCGATGCCGCTCTTGCTTCCTGCGGTGTTGCTTGACCGGACGGCTGCTCTTCCTGTTTGGAGTGCACTTGCGATGTTACTTGTTCAGCCTGCTCCGTCTCATGCACGGATATCTGCGGCGCATGTTGCTGTGCAGCCTGGGTCGCTTTATCATCTGTCGCAGTTCTATTTACTGCCCTTTCTGTCTGCTGCACATTGGATGTTTGCTGTGCTTGCGGCTCCTGCGAAGCCTTCTGCAAAGACTTCGCACTTTCCGTGCTGGTTTGCTCGACTCTTTCGGCTTCCTCGACGTGGTGCAGCAATTCTTGGGGCGGCAAAGTGGTCTCCTGTATGGCAGTCGTCCCGCCTTCGACCGGGATGGCTTGTTTGGCAGGCTCACTGGATGCCGCTCTTGCTTCCTGCTGCATCGCATGGTCAGACGGTTGCTCTTTCGGTTTCTGTTCGGAAGATGCTTGCGATGAAATTACTTGTCCAATCTGCTCAGCTTCGCGCACGGACATCTGCGGTATGTGTTGCCGCCCAGTCTGGGTTGCTTTACCATCTGTCGCAGCTTTATTTCCTGCATTTGCTGTCTGCACATTGGATGACGTATTTGCACTTTTGGACGTTTGTTGTGTTTGCGGCTCCTCCTGAGAAGCTTTCTGCAAAGACTTCGCGCTTTCCACGCCGGTTTGCTCGATTCTTTCGGCTTCTTCGGCGTGGTGCAACAATTCTTCCGGCTGCAAGATGGTTTCCTGCATGGCCGCCGTCCTTCCTTCGACCGGGATGGCTTGCTTGACCGCCTCACCGGATGCCGTTCTGGCTTCCTGCTGTATCGCTTGTCCGGACAGCCGTCCCTCCTGTCTGGAAGATGCCTGCGCTGTTGCTTGTCCAGCCTGCTCCGTCGCATGTATGGATGCTGGCGATGTGACTTGTCCAGTCTGTTCGGCCTCATACATGGATGTTTGCGGCACATGTTGACGTGCAGCCTGAGGTGCTTTATCATCGGTCGCAGTTTTATTTCCTGCACTTGAGGTCTGCACATTGAGTTCCGCATCTGCACTTTTATTGGATACTTGCAGTGCTTGTGATTCCTGTCGGGAATCCTTCTGCAAAGGCTTGGCGCTTTCTGCGCGGATTTGCCTGGTCTCGCCCGTCTCTTCGCTATGGTGTTGGAGTTCTTCGGGCGGTAAAGCGATATCTTTTACAGCTGCTGGATGTGCTGATGTTGTCCGGTTTACTTTTTTGGGGGATTCCGGCTTTTCCGACGGCTCGGCCAGATCAGATGCCGATTGCGGATGCACTGGCTCGGTGCGAAAGGTCATTTCTTCTTGTGCAGCGGGATGTTGAATTTCGCCGAAAGTCTGCGCATTCTGCCCATCCAAGGTGCGCTGCACCGAGTCGGCAATCGCCTGGGTAAAGCGCTGCTGCATGGGCTCTAAGTCTATTCGTTCTTCCATTTGGTCGGCTGCCTGCGCAATCGCCTGCTCACGCCGGCGGCGCAGCTGATCGGGCAGCAGAATGCTGCCGATCTGCACATCCGACGCATCCGGTGTCTTTTTGTGCGCAAATCCCGGATGCTCCTCCTGCCAGCGCGGTTTCCAGCCGTTGCCCGCCGGAGAAGCCGTGCTCCAGGTGATGGGCGTCAGCGGCGTGGCAAGCCGTCCCAACCGTTCCTGTTCAACCGTACCCATCGTGCGCGGGTCGCGCCGCAGCGGCGGAGCTGCACGCAAGGACGTTTGACCTTTTTGTATGTTCTGTGCGGCCAGTTGGTTTGTAGATGTAGATGCAGCCGACAGCGACCCGGTCTGCGCAGCCTGTTGCTTCCCCGAAGCGGCCGCCAACGCGGTCTGTACGGCCTGCTGGATTGCTTTTTGGGTATCCGCTGTTTGCGCGGTGGATTGCTGCCCCTGGGGGGCCTGTGCCGGATGGCTAGGCACCGCCGGACGCGGCATTCCCGTCTGCGGGGCATCGACCTGCACGGTCACATGCGCCTGGGACGGCGCGGTTTCCTTGACCTGGCGTTCGAGCAGGTACACCCGCTCCAAAATGCGCTCTGCAATCTCCTTTTCCTGCCGTTTTCCCGCCTTTTTCTGTTCTTTTTGGAGGGTTTCCAGTACCACTTTCAGATCGACATCCAGATGCAGTTCCCGGTTGCCGCCTGCCATCTGCGGTGCAGCGGTTTCCTCCTCCAGCAGCTCGAGGGGCTCCTCGCGGTACCACCCGGTCTGCCAGTTGCTGCGGGTGCGGACTTCATCACCGAACGCAAGGGATAGCAGCCCAAATAGAGACAGGCCGAGCCTGTCCCTCTGTGTTACGGCCATATCCGGTTTTGTTACGGCGATCGAATCCATTAGCAGCACCCATTATAAATCAGTTCCATACGGCTGACCGCCAGCGCCGGCTGATTGCTGTTGAGCGAAGGGCCGACATATTTCTGCAAATATGCGCCCACAATCGACCAGGTACGCTGCGGTGTGCCGAAGCTGTCTTTTAAAATAACCGTTCCCGCCAGCGGGATGGACATGCCCAGGTTGCACATATTCATCAGCAGGGAGACCGAATCGATACTGGTCACGGTACCCTGCTCCAAGACAAGCACCTGGGGCTTATTCTGTTTAAAAAAGAAGCGCGGATAGTTGGCCCCGCCTTCGTTGAAAATCTCATACTCGACTTCCATATCCAAACCGGAAACCGAGGTGAATTTCCCCTCGAGCACAGCGCCGACGCCGACTAACAGCACCTCAAAATACGCGCCTGACAAATAGGCCATACGTGTTTACACCTCCTGCGCGCCCATAGCGGGTCTCCTCACCCGGTCTGGGGCGGCGTATGCGTCGTGCGCTCCATGCCGGTGATGGCAAAGGTCAGGCTTTCGGACAGCACTTCGCTGCGGCTGCCGTCCATGGGCATGAGTTCATAGCCAATGGGCAGCGCATTTTTGAGCGACCAAGTCACCCCGCGGTTGCCCTTGTCATCCAAGGCGACGATGTTGAGCGTGCGCCGCAGTTTGGCCCCATTCGGGCCGCTTTCCGGGCCGGCTGCCGCGGCAAAAAGCCAATCCAAAAAGTCGTTATCCCCCACCACGCCTTTGGTCAGCGTAACGGGGGCAAAACGGGTCAGCACCGGGATATACTCCTGCACGCCCCGGTTGTCGTTGCCCGAACGCGCCTGCACGGTATCGACTTCCATTTTTACGCCGGAAAATTGGGAGAACGCCGCCACAACGGCGCCGCCGCTCTCCACCTCCACCAAAAACCGGAAAGCCTTGAAGGGTTCCTGATAGGTAATTCCCATATTGCACCTCCCTGCTTTCAGCGAAATTCAAAGGTATTCTTATCGGTATTGCTGAGCTTTTTGTTGACGGCCGAGACCTCCCGGCACCACCGGCGGCGTTCCAGGTGGTTCAGGCCCATGACCTCGTCCCGGGACCAATGCAGATAATACGAAAGGAACGTCATCTCCTGATACATGCGTTCCTGCGGATACAGCACCAGTCCTAGCTCAACAAAAAATCCAGCGGCACCTCAATTTCCTGATTGCAGTGCGGGCAGGTCACCCGATAGACCGGCAATTCCGACATGTTGATGCGCTGATACAGGTCCTGCAAATAGGCCAGGTCCATGGTAAATAAATTTTCAATCACCCGCGTGTTGATGTTGCTGAGCGTGCCCAGCCGCGTAATCACACGCGAGAGCAGGATGATAGTCAAATATCCGGAATTTTGCTGCACGCGCGGGTCACGCAGGGGCAGGATTTCGTCCGCCGCCGTCGCAAGGCGCATGGTGCCGCGGCGATGCACGTCGCCATTCGGGTCCACATAACCGCGTGGTAATTCAAACTCAAACTCGGTTTCCATTTTTCTTCTCCTTTCGGTCAAAGGGTCGGAAGTATGCGGGCGCAAAGCGGATTCCCGCACACTTCCGGCCCGCCCCGGAAAACCGGGGCAAGGGCCGTGAAAGAATACTGGATGATTAGATCGGGGAAGGTTCGCCCGCTACGCCGCCCGGCGTATGCTCGAGGCCTTCGTGGCACAGTTCGAGCGACTGGATAGCCACTTCGCCGCCCATACCGTTGAGGTCAGGTACGGTGTAGCCAACCGGCCAAGCGTTGATGAGGTTCCAGGACGGGCCCGGGTTGCCTGCATCGTCGATCAGCGTGATGGTCACATTGTGACGGACCATACCGGTCGGGGGCGCGGTATTGGTCGGAGCGACCGAGTAAACCCAGTCGAGGAAGTCGGAATCGTCGGATACGCCCCAGCGGAGGGTGACGTTGCCGAACTTGGTCAGGCCCGCGAGTTTACGCGGGGTGTTGCGCAGGTCGTCGCCTTCGCGGTACTCGACCGCGTCGACCGAGGAGCTCATGCCGGATACTTCGGAAAAGCCGGCACGGCTGATTCCGTCAATCTCGACCTGGTATCGAAACACTCTATATGGATAATTGATTGCCATTTATGTTCGTCCTTTCTGCCAACAATGGGCCTTATTATTCGCCGGATGCGGTCTTCTGCGTGATGCGGAAGATCACAAATTCAGCAGGCTTGACCGGAGCGATACCGATCTGGCAGATCAGACGGCCGTTGTCGATATCATCCTGGGTCATGGTCGTCGGGCCGCACTCTACAAAGAAGGCCTGGTCCGGGCTGGAGCCAGCCAGCGCACCGTCACGCCAGCAGGTTGCCAGGAAAGCTTCGATGGTGCGGGTCACGCGGCTCCACAGCGTTTCGCTGTTGGGTTCAAAGACAACCCAGTTGGTGTTCGCCTTGATCGATTCCTCGATGAAGATGAACAGACGGCGTACGTTGAGGTACTTCCACAGGCCGTTGGAGCTGATGGTGCGTGCGCCCCAGACGCGGATGCCCTGGCCGGGCAGTGCGCGAATCAGGTTGACGCCCAGCGGGTTGAGGATATCCTGCTCACCGGTGTTGTAGTTGCAGGACAGGCCGGTGCAGCCGCGAACGACTTCGTTTGCCGGAGCCTTATGGACACCGCGGCTGTTGTCGCTGCGGGCATAGATGCCGGCCATCGCGCCGGACGGCGGGAAGTAATCCGAACGCTTGGCACCTGCATCGAACATCTGCAGCCACGGATGATACATGGCGGCATAGGTCGAATCGTACATGTCGCGGAAGGTCGCTACATCGTTGGTCTTCTGCAGATCCATCGGGACGTCCAGGATGGCAAAGCAGCTCTTGCGGTTTTCACAGAAGCCGATCAGAGCAGCCTGTACTTCGGGTGCGGTCACGCCCGGGATAGCCAGGATGGAAACCACGCCGTTCTCCTGGAATGCCTGCAGGCCGGTGCGCTTGCCCGGGCCGTCATCGGTGCCGATGTAAGCGTCCGGAGTTACGCGCTGTACCGAGCCGTTGCTGCCGCCCTCGAGGGTGAGCACCATGCTCTCGCCGGTGCCGGCACACAGGTCGTACGGGGTGATGCCGGTTACCTTGGCTGCCGGAGCCGGGGTCGGAGCCGGAGCGTCCTTCTTATCCTTATCCTTGCTGTCGTCCTTGGCAGCCGGCGCCGGAGCCGGGGCCGGAGCGGTCGTTGCCGCAACCACCTCGACGCGGATGAGGTCGCTCTTTTCGGTCTTGACCGGGGCATAGTTGAGTGCCTCGGGCTTGAGGGACAGGTTTTCGTAGGTTTCTACCGTATCGTCCAGGCGGGCGATGATGGTGATTTCACAGGTACGAATGTACTTGTTAGTACCGACCTTGGTGTCGGCAACGGCCAGGGTGCACGGTGCATCCAGCGTAACGACCTTGTCGAGCACGCTCTTGATGGTCGCGTATGCCTTGGTCTTGCCGTCGAACATTTCGACAACGTCACCTTCGTTAAAGCCGTCTGCGTTTTTCAGCGTCAGGTCTGCGCCGTTTACGGCAAATACCTGGGTCTTGGCCTTGCTCGATGCTGCAACGGTTACGCGCATCTTTTCGGCCCAAGCGCCCGGGTTCGCGGCGGTAATGCGCAGCACGCCGGTGGTGCGGCTGGCTGCCTTTGCGTCGCCCGGTACGGCACGCATGATGTAAGCGCGTGCGCCGCCGTTCAGGAAGAACTGCTCGACTGCGTAGGGCAGATACCGTGCGTCACCGTAACCGGCCTTGCTCAGATATCCGCCGTACATGCGGGTATAGTCAGCAAAGCTGGTCACCAGCTGCGGCTGGCCGATGACGGGGCCGCGCTCTGCCAGGCCGACAAAGCCGGCCGTGCTGGTGCTGACACCCTGCATCGGGGTCGCACCCGAGTCATACTCCTCCACATACACACCTGGGGATAAATATTCTGCCATGTTTTTGCTTCACGCCATGTTGTTGGCTGGGGGCCCGGTCGTGAAGCTCCCCTCCTTTCTAAAATGTACTGGGTCTGGTTTTTATGTTTTTGCGGACGTTTGAGAAATAAACCAGGCCTCGGGTCGCCCGGTTTATTTCTCAAAGCCGATCCTGCACATTAGGAATTGTCCCGGCAAGCCGCCTGCATCTCGCCCCAAAAACGGACCATGACGCTTGCGCTGTATTCGAGCGTTTCCGCCAGGCGTTCCCGCGCGCCGTAAGGGTCGCGCAGGTCGGCGTGAATACGCAAGGTGGGCGTATCGCCGGAAAGGAACATCGCGCCGCGTGCCAGCGCGCCGTTTGCGCGGCTGCACGCTTCGAGCGCCGCCGTCCGGTCGCGGACGAGCAGGGGATACCGACTGTACACCAGCACTTCCCCCTGCCGGCACCGGCAGGCAAGTTCCCAGATCATCGCGCCTTGACAAAAGCGCAGGCGCGTCCATTGATTTTGCCGCTCCCACGGCACCCCGCTGTCATCGAGCAGCGCGGTCAGCAGGCGGCGGCATTCATCCTCCTGCAAACAAAGCACCTCCCATCGCGAGCCCGGATGGGCTGGCCGGTGCGGCCTGCACCGGGGGCATCCCCGCCCAATCGGGCGGAGACAGCGCCGCAAGCGGGGCTGCTGTTATGGTAAAAGGCTCGGTCCGCGCCGCAAGCGGCGGCGGAACAGCCGTGATGAGTTCCAAAGAATTTCCCTGCTGCGCCATCCAATCGAGCAAGGCGCTGTTGCCGATTTCGGCCGACAGGGCCAGCACCATGGACGCCGGCATTTGGGTCAGCGGGATGCCCGCCTGCACCGCTTGCAGCGCCAGGGTGAGCGCCATCGCTTGACCGTGCTCGGGCCAAGCATGGGACTGCTGCTCTTGTTGCTGCCGGGCGGGTTCAACCGCCTTGGCACGGTTTTGCTCAGTCTGCTGCATGCGGGTCCTCCTCGGGTGCGTCCGGCGGCCCCTCATCGGGCGGCTCGGGCGGTTCCTCGGTCTGGTTGAGTTCCTGCACCAGCTCTTCAGCAAAGCCCGGCGTTTCAAATAGGGTCAGCGCTTCGGTCGCCCGGTCGGCGATCCCGCGCAGTTTGTTGATAAATTCGTTGCGCATCTGGGCTTTCTTGCCCACGAGCGCCTGCACGCGCACATAAGCGTTTTGCAGAAGCTGTCGTTCTTCAGGGTCGCTGCTATCGCGCAGCCGGCTGCTGTATTGCGCGGCCAGCATGCGTTCGCGGCTGTCGTCCAAAAACGGGTACATCTTTTGCAGCGTCTGCGCGCCGCCCTCGCTGCCCATATCACTTTTGCCGGCCGCAAGGTCGGCCATGGATTCCACGATGCGGCGGGCATCCCGCAGCGTATCGACCATCAGGCCGACCGCGCTGTCCGCAAAGCCTCGGTTGAACACCACCGCGTCCGGGCTGTGCCCGGGGACATTGCGCTGCTGGGAAGCGCCTTCAAACAGGCGCCGCTGCTGCTCTTTCACCGGCTGCGACTGCCCGACCGTGCGCTTTAAGCAGGAAACCAGCATCATTTTGCCGGTGCCCTCCATGACAGCGCCTGCCATGGTGCCGCGCTGGAACGCGGTTTCGGAAAACCGCCGGATGCTGTCCTGGTTGCCCAGGTCGCGCATCTGGTAGAGGTTTTTGGCATTCGTCGGGTCGGGTTGCTGCTCGGGCTCGGGCGTCATGCCGCCCGGCTTGTCCTTCTGCCCCTCGGCCTTCTCCCCGCCTTGCTCGCTGCTCGAAAAGCCGCCGGGTGTTTCCCCTGCCAGCTCTGCCGCGTGGCGGCGGCCGATCTCGTCAAAGGTCTGCCGGAAGTCCTCGGTAATGTGGTAGAGCGGATCGCGGTTTTGGAAAAATTCGCTCCCCGACGCCCAGGCAAGCTGCCGACGCACGTCCTTCTGGGAGGTAGCCGGTGAGTCCGCCTGCTTCTGTTTGCGTTTTTGCCAAACGTGCTGCAAAGCGTCCTCCTCCTCACCAGGTACAGTTAGAAGCGCCCCAAAGCCAGACGCATGCTGCGGGTAATCGAACGAAATTCCACCGGCCGCACGATCAGGTCGGTCAGGTGGAGATGCATGCCTTGAATGGCATATTGTTGGGTGTCATCGATCAGGATAATGCGGCAAGCATGGTCGCGCTCCCGCAAAGCGCGGGCCGCCAAAAAACCTGTGTAATCGCCAAAGCCAATGTAGGCAATTTGAATTGTCCCTGCTGGCTGCTGGGCAAGCTGCTCCGGCGTATCGATGCAACACACCGACACCGGCAGGCTGCATAATTCACAATATTGTATGAGCCATTCACACAACCGGTTCCGTTCTGCGGTCTGCCCGGCGCACACTGCCAATCTCATTGCCGCACGCCCCTCTTTGATTCTTCCGACCAAATTCTGCGCAGACAATTCCCTGCGCTGTTATGATTGTACCTGAAAAAAAAAGCGATTTTAAGCGGTTGCGCACAAACGCCTCGAAAATGCATCAAAATGCAAACCACCCAAAAAACGGTCTATGCTATAATGAGAATAGATTCCTTATGCTGATTTTTAAGCGGATGAGCACAAAAAAGCGTGTTTACCGCCCTGGAAAGGAGCCATTATGCCGGATTTTTCTCTGCTTCCGCTGGATGCGGGCAGCCTACCAGCTTTTTCCCAATACTTGCTGCCCAGGGCGTCGCAGGCCATGCGAGACAACCCGGCAGAGGCCGTCGCCTTCGGTTTGACCACCGGACGCTATGCCGCCGGGGCCGCCTGCGCGGAAGTCCGCGGCGCCGAGGCAACGGTGACCAGCCTGTTTGTCGACCCCGCCGCACGGGGGCATGGCGGCGCCGGTTTGTTGCTTGATGCCCTCATCGCCCCATGCCGCGAACGCGGAGCCCAGACCCTATATGCCGAATACAGCCTGTCGGGCAGCGACCTTGCAGCCATGGACGCTCTGTTTCGCGCCAAAGGCGCCGTCGTCCAGTCGCAGGAGGACGAATCCTTTCGCATGGACAGCGCACTTTTCCACGACGCTCCCCTCATCCGTGCCGCCCTTCAGCCCTCATTCCGGCCAGCGGCAGCTGTTCAAAAATTCTCCAGCCTTTCTCCGGAACAGTTGGAGAATCTGTCCGCCAATCCGGACGTCCCGGACTTTTTAAATTGGTCCGCTTACACCGGGCGCGCCGACCCCGATTGGTCGCTGGCCTGGGTGGAAAACGGCCGTGTGCTCGCCTTTACCCTGGCCTGCGCCAGTGCCGATGGCGGATGCACCCAGCTTTCCACCGTACGCACCCCCGCGGCATCGCCGTCCAGCGTGCTTGCCCTGATCCGCGCGCTTGTCAATCTGGCCTATTACCGATTGGGCGGGGATTTTCCTTTTTACACGTCCACCATGGCACCCGAATCGCGGGCGCTTGTTGAGCGACTGGCCAAGGGACGATACACCCTCTTTGCCTGCCATCAAGCTGTTCTATCTTTTACCTAAAACGGTTCCGAATGAAGCTCAGCGAGGAAACAACTATGCAAACTTATCAGAAAAAACATCCCATCGTACAAGCAGCCCCGAGCGCCGTCCCCGCTATACAGCCGCAAAGCAGCCCGTCCATGGACGCGCTGCGCGCCGGGACCGCCCAGCCGACCGCCGACATGCTCGGCCATAAGGTCGATCTGCCCGGCCAGATGCAGGCCAAGATGGAAAACGCCTTTGGCGCCGACCTGTCGGGTGTACAGCTCTACGAGAGTCAGGCGGTCGCGGATGCGGGCGCACAAGCCATCACCCAAGGCAACCGTATCGCCTTTGCGCCCGGCCAACTCGATTTTACCTCCATGCAGGGGCAGGCGCTTTTGGGGCATGAGCTCAGCCACGTGGTCAGCCAGGCGCGCGGCGAAGTCACCAGCGGCGGCTTTTTAAACGACCATGCGCTCGAAGCCCGCTCCGACCGCGAAGGCTTCCTGGCCGCCCAGGGCGAAAGCGTACCCTCCGGGTCGTTTGCGCCCCTATCAAGTGTCTCGGCTGCCAGTGCGGCTGGACCCATGCAGGCCAAGAAGGACAAGAACAAAGAACCCGAGATCTCGTCGCCGACCTTTGCCACCGGCACACGTGACATGTCCGGCACGCCGGTTCCCCAGCTGCACCAGATCGACGCGAGCGCGATAAAATTCGACAAGCGCTCCTACAAAAAGGATGCCGACTATCAGGCACTACAAGGGCTTATCCGCAGCTACAATTA
This sequence comes from Butyricicoccus sp., assembly GCA_031293105.1. Classification (GTDB taxonomy): domain Bacteria; phylum Bacillota; class Clostridia; order Oscillospirales; family Butyricicoccaceae; genus Butyricicoccus_B. The sequence continues at coordinate 18,156 of JAUMSA010000240.1, forward strand.
CAGCAACTCAGCCCAGGATGAGATCGCACTCATGGATGCAGCTATGTCCTACATTCAGAAAAACAGTACGGGTGACAAGGCGGTCCACAAGGGCCGCACAGCCCAGGCTGAGGACATCCTCTACCAGCTCTCCATGAAGGGCGGCACCCAGGGGCGGGCCGACCGCAACGTCGACGCGCTGCGCCAGGCTGCCACACGGGGAGGCCAGTACGTGCAGGACAGTCACAATACCTTCGATGCCCTGCAAGGCGTCTATCAGGAGGGCTCGGGCTTTTCGCCGGCCTTGCGCATGATCACGGCTGGCGTGCTGGCCGACCAGAATGCCGGCGGTGCGCAGGCTCCCGAGTTTGACGCCACCACGAGCACCTCGGGCGCACGCGTCGTGTTCGACCCGGGCGCGCAGGGCTATCAGGACGGGCATCACTATGCTGTCAATGCGCGCACCTCGGGCACCTTGCTCAACGATGCCATGGGTACCACGCTGCACGAGCTGACCCATGTGGCCAACGGTGAGGTCTACCAGAACACCGATAACTTCATCTCAGCCGAAGCCGGCTCGACCCCGCAGCAGCTTCACAACCGCCGGGAACAGCGGGTGCAGGCCCTGCTCGGCATAAAACAGGCCGAGTCCACTGCCAAGACCCGTCTGCTTGCAGACCAGAAAGGCGGCACCGAATCGCTCGCAGAATATAACAAAGACCGCCTGGAGTATGCGGGCGGCGACAAGCTGCTGCATTATCTGGCCCAAAAGAACGACGCATTGAAGGGCCGCGCAACGAGGGCTTATAACGAAAAAAAGGGCACCTCCGGCCCGCTGAGCTACAACGGTGTGGCCTTTGCAAAAATGATGACCGGTTCGGCCGACGCACAGGAAATCGCCGATACAAAACGCCCGGCCGATATGACGCCCGACTTTTTTGACGATGCCACGCGCGCCGATCTTTCGCTCAGATCCAAGATGATGCTGCAAACCGATCGGGTCTATAATGCTCTGACAAGCAGTAAAAACAGGGAAACGATGCAAGCCTCCACTGCGCTCAATCCCGAAAACAATCTTTCTGATTCCTATGGCAGCAACGCACTGATCGAAAGTGACTCGGTTCTCAACCAGATGCTGCTGCAATACGAACACGCCGGCCAGGAAGCTGGCAAAACGGACACCGATTCCACCTACTACCGCCGGCTCAAAGCTGCCGCCCTCCAAGCCCATGTTGACCGCAGGCGCGCCAAGCTCCACCGCGGTTAAGGCGCATAAATCAGCAAGAAAGGTGATTGATTATGCAGATTCATCAGAAAAAGCAGACAACGCCCCAGGCTGCGCCGAGTGCCGTCCCGGCTATGCAGCCGCAGTCCGGCCCGTCCATGGACGCGCTGCGCGCCGGAACCGCCCAGCCGACCGCCGACATGCTCGGCCACAAGGTCGACCTGCCCGGCCAGATGCAGGCCAAGATGGAAAGCGCCTTTGGCGCCGACCTGTCCGGCGTGCAGCTTTATGAGAGCCAGGCGGTCGCGGACGCGGGCGCGGACGCCATTACCCAAGGCAACCGGATCGCCTTTGCACCCGGCCAACTCGATTTTACCTCCATGCAGGGCCAGGCCCTTTTGGGCCATGAGCTCAGCCATGTGGTCAGCCAGGCGCGCGGGGAAGTCACCGGCGGCGGCTTTTTAAACGACCATGCGCTCGAAGCCCGCGCCGACCGCGAAGGCTTCCTGGCCGCCCAGGGCGAAAGCGTATCCTCCGGGTCGTTTGCCCCCCTGTCGAGCGTATCGGCTGCCAGTGCAGCCGGGCCCATGCAGGCCAAAAAGCCCAAAAAGAACAAAGGCTCTGCACCGGCGCAGGCGGCTCCAGCCGCGGCGCCAGCTCCAGCACCAGCACCGGCCCCGTCCTTCACGCCCCAACAGCAGGGTATTGCGGCCGCAGCCCTCCAGCACGAAAAGGATGTCATCCGTCAGGGAGGTGCTGCCTATAATGCTGCTTTGACACGGTACAATGCTGCCAACCCCAACAATCCTTACCAGTATAGCGGTGGTGAATCCCACCAAGACCGCTATCTCCGGCGGCATCTGATTGGCAAAAGCGACGCCGAGCAGGATGCCATCTTCCAAGCTTTTGTAACCGACAACCGTGCCGCCATGGCGCCATATCTGGCTGCGGATATCCGCAACTTCTCTCAAATCGCGGGCGGCGGCGCGCTGGACCGCCTGGATAGCACCGACGATACCGAAGCTGCACAGGCCTACAGTGATTATGTAACGCTTAACCAGGATATGATGTCGGTCAGCGACATGGTCAAGGGCGACAATCCTATGTTCACTGCCAGCGATCTCGGTCTTTCTGATGCAGAGCTCAATGATTTCGACGCAAAGAAAGTGGCAATGGGCTCTTCGATCGGCGAGAGCCGTTCGCTCGTCCAAACCATGGCCGGAATCTCCAACCCCTTTTCGTTGCCGGTTGATCGTCTGCGTGCTCAGCGCGCGCAGCGCCAGCAAGCCCGCGCAGCAGCGGCACCTGCTCCGGCACCTGCCCCCGCGCCTGCACCAACACAGGCAGCACGCCGCGATTTTTCCGGCATGACCGTCGAGCAGCTGCAAAACATGTCGCCCGCCGACAACTATGACTACTGGACGCAAAAATTTGAAAGTGGCCAACTCAATGAAGCCACCTACCGTATGATGATTGCACCCTACCTCAAATACAAGCGATAACCACTTTCCCGCCTGTGTATCGCCGGCCACACAAGTGCGAATCATACTTTTTTAAGCAATAGAAAGGTAATTTTCCCATGCAAACTTATCAGAAAAAGCAAACCACACGTCAGACAATGGCAAATGCCGTCCCGGCTATGCAGCCGCAGTCCGGCCCGTCCATGGACG
>JAUMSA010000246.1 GCA_031293105.1 Butyricicoccus sp.
CATGTGTCCTATTGCGAGAAAGTGCAAATGGCCGAGCATTTGGATCAGCTGTTTTGTGAGGGCAAAAAAATAAATGCAGAAAAAGATTCTGCATTTTGATGTATTTAAACAAAAACAAAGAGATTCTCCCATTTAAAAGTATATCTAATGCGCATGTCAAAAAGGTTCTCGCGCTGGTACTGGCGTTCGCCATGGCGTTCACCATGATGGCGACAGCTGGCGCGGCATACACGGACCAGGCCGACATTCAGGCGACCGAAGCCGTGGAAATGCTCAACGCGATCGGCGTAATGACCGGTGATCCGAACGGCTCCTTCCGTCCGAATGACACCATTACCCGCGCAGAAGCTTGCCGTATGATCTACACGATCCGTACGAATAGCGACGATGCATCTGCATATGCAAATATGCAGACCACTTTTAAGGATGTACCGGCTGACGCTTGGTACGCTGGCTATGTAAAGCATTGCCAGGCTGCCAACATCGTATCTGGTACTTCCGCAACTACCTTTGAACCCAACCGTGAAGTAACCGGCGTAGAGCTGGCTCTGATGTGCCTGCGCGTGATGGGTTACGATCCGGCCAAGGCTGACATCGGCGGCTCTACCTGGTCCACCAAGACCGTTGGTCTGGCAACCGAAGCTGGCATCCTGGACGGCGTGAACACCACCATCACTTCGGCTTGCCCGCGTCAGTGGGCTGCTCAGCTGATGTACAACACCATCGACGCTCGCACCGTTCGTTGGTCTAACGACTCCGAGACTTACACCGACCTGAACATGGGCGGCGGCAAGATGGAGCGCGTTGGCAAGAAGTACATGAAGCTGTACGTAAACGTTGGTACGCTGACCTCTATCAGCAAGCAGGATCTGAACATTTCTATGAGCACAAGTGATGCGGCTGACAGCGATACTAACAATACTTCCTTCACTAAGCTGGGTCAGGATTACTCCTCCCTGCTGGGTCAGAAGGTCAAGGTTCTGTTCCGCGACAGCAAGACGAACGATGTAATCGGCGTTTATGCAACTGCAGAAAATCGGACTTATGAAACTGTTATGAATGCAGTAGAAGAAGATAACGGTAAGGTTAAGTTTGATGGCAAGACCTATTCGGTTGAGAACACCGGTATCGCTGTTTACGTAGACGGCGTTCGCATTGCACCGTCGTCCAGCGACAAGACTGGCAACTTCAAGGCAACCGACTTTGATGACAGCGCTTCCCTGCTGAACGGTTCCCGCGTCAAGTATGATACCATCAGCACCATCGCTCGTACCATTGCTAACAATGTTTCGGCCGATGAAGTGAAGTTCGTAGACTCTGACGACAACAGCAAGATCGATACCGCAATCGTAACCACTGTTGAGGTTAAGAAGGCTTCCTACGTATCTTCCGACGAGATCGTAGCTGGCGGCGAGACCTACAAGTACGAAGATCACAACATCTCTAAGGATGTAAAGAAGAACGACTATGTTGTTATTCGTGCAAACCTCTTTGATGATTGCAAGGACATCACTCCGGCTCAGAAGCTGAGCGGCGTGAAGGTAACTGGTACCAAGGAAAGCCCGAAGAAGTACCTCATCGACGGCACCTGGTATGTAGAAGGCGTAGGCGCTGAAATGAACAGCGCGAAGTCCGGCGACACCGTTGACGCTTATGTTGTAAACGGCGCTGTATTCTACGCAAAGCGTTCCTCTGGCGAAAATGCAACCCTGTCTGACGTTGCAATCGTTCTTTCGGTTGGCACCGACATCCAGGGCGACAAGGTTAAGATCCTGAAGCTCGACGGCAACACCACCGAAATCGTTGACATCGATAACGATCCGGGCAGCGACTACGTTGCAAAGGGTGACCTGAAGAAGGGTGCTGTTTACGAGTACTCTGTAAAGAGCAGCAAGTACCGTTTCAAGAATCTGGACACGACTGCTGATTACTTCGGCGACTACACGGCTCTGAACAACGGTGCTCCGGCTAGCACTTCTGTAGGTCTGGATGTTGCTGGCGCTGCTGGCGCAGACAAGACTGTTGGCGGCGTAACTGTTGCAGATTCTGCGAAGGTTATCCTGATCAACAAGTATACGCAGTCTGACGTTGATTACAAGATCATCAACGGCAAGCAGTTCAAGTCCCTGAAGGTTGACGGTTCCACTGATGCAGCATATGCAAAGGGCGGTATCGCAGCATTCACCTCTAAGGTTGACGGCGTTAAGCGCGTAACCTACGCAGTAGTAGGCGTTAATGAGATTGCGGATAACTTCGTAACCAACGACAACTACGGCTACGTTGTAGAGGATTCCTACAAGTCGGATAACGGCTACGTAGTATACACCATCTGGAATGGTACTGAAAATGTAAAGGTTCAGGAGAAGGGCAGCACGCCTCGTCATAAGGGCGACGTTCTGGGCTACTCCAAGGTTACCACTGAAGAAGGTCTGGCTGACGGCGTTGTTGGCACCATCGAGGATGTAGATGACAGCTTCGGTCTGAAGGACAACGGCATCGTTTACGGCGTAAACGACGACCAGAGCAAGATCTCGCTGAATGGCAAGGATCTGAACAGCATCACCAAGGATACTGTAGTTCTGTACGTAGACACCAAGGATCACAAGGGCTATGCAAACGGCGAAATCCAGGCAGCTGACGATTTCGGCTCTGGCAAGATCGCAAACGTTATGTATAAGCTGGACGGCGCTGCTGCTGATGCAGACGTATCTGTCCTGATCGTTGACGTGAAGAACAACCTGCACGGTGCATTTGCTTACAACTTCGGCGAAGGTGCAAAGGCTGAGGACATCAACATGGCTCTGACCAAGGGTGACGTTACCATCAACGGCGCTCTGGATCAAATGACTCTGAATGTTCCGGAAAACACCACGCTGACTGTTGCTGCAAAGCAGACCAACGACGTTACCATCAACGTGAAGAAGGGCGCTACCCTTAAGGTTCCGAACGGTACTCTGGTTGGTACGGGCGGTGCGTTCACCGCTGCTGGCGACGTAACTGTCAACACTGCAGGCGGCAAGACCCAGATCACCTCTGCTGCTGACCTGACCATCAATGGCAAGGTAAGCCTGCAGACCGGCGACAAGATCACCCTGACCGGCTCTGCAAAGCTGCTGGGCAAGCAGGCTGGCATCCAGCTGCACATTGTTGACAGCTCCAACATCTCGGTTGCTACCAACAACTTCTACAACTCCACTGGTAGCAGCTCTGCTGACGGTGTTGCAAACGAGAACTGCACCTACACTTGGACTGCTCAGACGGGTAGCATGGATGCTACTGGCTGGGTAAAGGGCTAAGCAAACGCCAAATTCCAAGTTTTCAACTGCAGAATCTCTGCTTTGAAAAACCCCCGAGGAATTTCCTCGGGGGTTTTCCCTTTTTATTTGAAAGCAATGTAACGATAAGGCGCAGCATCTGCTGAATCGCGATAATCGTCAAAATCAACCGCAAATCCGTTTGAGTAGATGCGTACATCGTCATGCGACACATTTGGCAAAGCCAAACGAATCGGATATACATAATTGCCTTCTGGGTACCGTGCCAGCAATAAAACTGCCTTGGGCTGGAAGCCAAGTTCAATATAGTCGGTATCTTCGGTCTGGCTTGGCGTATACGTGCCAAAATATACCTCGCACTTCTGAGCTGTCAACGTTTCGTTGGTGGTCAACCGACCGGAAAGTGCCGCGTCACCGGCTTCCCGCGCAGCAGCTTCGGTATCCAGTGCCGTTTGCTCGGCCTTGCCATTGAGCTTTTCGGTGAGCGCTTCGTCAAACATGCTCTCGTGGATGGCTCCGGCAAAGGTCTCGGTGACAATGCCTTCGACTTTGGCGTCCAGCGCTTCGTGCGCTTCGGCCAGGGCGTTATGCGCCTCGCGGACTTCATCCGCCGGTGCCTGGAACCGGCGTTTGAGTTCGGCGGCTGTACAGGTCGGCGTGTCCGGTAAACTCGTGATCGGCTCGGCAAACGCCGGAATGGTGTAGTTTGTATTCATCGCGTGTCCTCCTTTGTCCCGCTGTGCGGGTTTGTGATGGCGATGATAATAGCCGCGGCGTTTTGTTTTTGTCAAGCCATATTGCGGGATTCATTTCCCAGGGAAATTGATCAACCACTTGTATAGAACCGGGAACCGGCTGATTTGCGTCAAAGAACCGACTTCCTTTCTATAAGGGATGCCAAAATTCCTCTTGAGATTCCGGGAAAAGCGGGGTACAATAAAGGTAATCAGAAAAATCGGCGTATGCCCAGACAGAAAGGGTGAGAAACATGTTTGGTATTCAAGCGATTGGCGCAGAGCGCGCGTATGCGTATCGATTCAATACATCGTACAATCCAACCGGTTCCAGCCGTGTCGATGGCATTGGCCGGGTAGCGGCTGCCAGAACCACGCCCGTACCCCCCGTAACCTCGGTGCCGGCCGTGCAGAGCGGCACGTCTTCGGCTACATCGATGGCATTGAATGAACCGCAGATGCCCACCGTACGCGAGGGGGTCGACCCCACGGAACTGGCTGTGCGGAACCGTATTCAATATGTAGAGGACCCGCAAACCGCAGCGACAGCCCAGGCCGAAACCAAGTCCGCGCAGGAGGTCATGGAGGAGGGCGAATGCCAGACCTGTAAAGAGCGCAAATATCAGGATGGTTCCAATGACCCTGGGGTTTCCTTTAAGACACCGACCAACATTGACCCGTCGCAGGTAGCTTCTGCCGTGCGTGGGCATGAACAGGAGCACGTCATGCGGGAACAGTCCCAAGCCAAGCAGGAAAACCGGGAGGTCGTCAGCCAGTCAGTGACGCTCTATACGGATATTTGTCCGGAATGCGGCAAGGTCTATGTTTCCGGTGGCACCACCCGTACCACGACCCGCGCCAACCAGAACGACATGGCCAAGCTGTTCCAGCAGCCGGAAGCGGCGCCCAGCCTTTTTGATGGAGCGGCATAACATCGCATATATAAGGAGGAACTGCCAAAGGAAGGCGGTTCCTCTTGTTTTATGCTTTTACAAAAACCCTTTTGCAATCTACTGCAAAAGGGTTTTTTGTTGACCGGGCGCGTGCTATAATAAAAACAAGAACGAGGAGGAATGCGACTATGAATAACTTTATCTATTGCACCCCAACCAAGGTCATTTTTGGCCGGGACATCGAGCCGCAAATTGGCCCGACCCTGAAAAAATATGGCGCGACTCGCGTTTTGATTCATTACGGCGGTGGCTCGGTCAAAAAAACCGGTCTGTTTGATAAAGTTACCGCATCGCTGGACGGCGCTGGCCTGAGCTGGGTCGAGCTCGGCGGCGTGGAACCCAACCCCAAGCTGTCCTTCATCCATCAGGGCATCGAACTGTGCCGGAAGGAAAAGATCGATTTCATCCTGGCCGTCGGCGGCGGCAGTGTCATCGACTCGTCCAAGGCCATCGGCGTGGGCCTTGCGACCGGCAACGACCCCTGGCAATACGCTTCGACCGGCACCCATCCGGAAGATAACGAGGTTTTCCCGGTCGGCGTGGTGCTGACCCTGGCAGCAGCGGGCAGCGAAATGTCCAATTCCGACGTCATCACCAACGATCTGGTCACCCCGTGGGTCAAGCAGGGCATCACCTCGGAAACCGTACGTCCGATCGTCGCCTTTATGAACCCGGAAAACACCTTCACGGTCTCTAAGTTCCAGACCGGCTGCGGCATTGTGGACATCATGATGCACACCATGGAGCGCTATTTCCTGGGCACGCCCGACTGCGACTTGACCGAGCGCTTGGCCGAAGGCCTGCTCATCGCGGTACGCGACGCCGGCCGCCGTGCGATTGCCGACCCGAACGATTATGAAGCTCGTGCGACCCTGATGTGGGCGTCCTCGCTCAGCCACAACGACCTGACCGGCTGTGGCAAGCCGCGGTATTTCCCGGTGCACAAGCTGGAACATCCGGTATCTGCGCTGCATGACCGGGTTTCGCATGGCGCAGGCCTGTCGGTTCTGTTCCCGGCATGGGCCAAATTCATCCTGGGACGGGACATCGATGTCATGAAGTTTGCCCAGCTTGCCAACCGCGTCTGGGGCGTGGAAATGAATTATGACCACCCGGAACGCACCGCAGCCCAGGGCATCGAAACCATGAAGTCCTATTTCCACGAAATCGGTATGCCGATCACCCTGGCTGAGCTGGGTCTGAAGCCCGAGGATTACGAAGCCATCATCGACCTGACCACCAAGAATGGTACCGCGACGGTCAAGAGCTACCTGCCGCTCGGCAAGGAAGAAATCCGCGCAATCTACAAGCTGGCCGAATAAACAAAAATGCGCTGCGGCACATTCGCCGCAGCGCTTGTCATTTAACCGGCTGCCTGTTCGGGGTCGGTCGGCAGACCGTCGGCATCCAAAATTTCCAGATGCACATGGGCGCCCTGCTCGGTTTCGGCCGGGACGACCGATGCCAGCGTACCCAGGACATCCCCAGCCTTGACCGAGCTGTCCTTTTTGACCTTGGCGTCCTCAGCCAGGCCGCGGTAGACCGCCGTGCGGCCGTCGCTCAGCTGCAAGGTGATGCAGGTGCCCCACAGGGCATCTTCGGTCACCTCGGTGACCGTGCCGTCCGCTACCGCATAGACCCGGTCGCCGGCTGATGCGCCATAGTCGGTGCCCGTGTGCACACGCCAGTCGCCAAAGGTCTCCTGATAGACCAGTTTATCGCCCGAAAAAGCCTGCACAACCGCACCGTCAAGCGGTTTGACCCAGACCGGCGCCGCGGTTTCCTTGGTTTCCTCCGGCGTCACCGTAGGTTCAGCTTGTTCGGCAGGCACTTCCGATTCGGTCGGTTCCACCGGTTCGGTGGACTGGGTGACCGGCTCAGTCGCTTCCGGCAGCACCGTATCCACGGTCGTCTGGTCATCGGCCTCGCCCGCGGTGGGCGTCCAGGCCGTATCCTGTTTGGGCAGGTCTGGTGTGTATTCCACACCATCCATCGACGCGCCGTTGGTCAGCGGCGCAAAAAACAATACATAACCCGAGATCACAATTGCAGCAACGCAAAGGACCAGGATTATGTAAAATCCCTTGTCCTGTGCGGCACGTGCAGCAATATGCCTTCCGTCTTTTCGCATATTTTCCACCTCCGCCCTTAGTATGGACAGGGTGTTTGCCGCTTATACCGCGTTTTTTCCGAAAATCAGGAAGTACCCGACCAGGTGCCCAGCGTGGTGCCCGTGTAGTAATGCGCGAGGATTTCTGCATAGCTGCTGCCCTGTTCGGCCATGTATTTGGCGCCATATTGGCTCAGTCCTACGCCATGGCCATAGCCGGTCGTTTGGAAGGTGATGTTGTCATCGTCAAAGGAAATGGTAAAGTTGGTCGAGTTGAGCCCTAGTGTTTCCCGCAGATCAACGCCTGTGACTTGTACGCCGCCGAGTTTGACCGTTTTGATGCCGCCGGCTGCCGAGCGGACGCTGGCCTTGAACCAGGTTGCAGGTTCTCCGGTCAGGTCGGCGGACGGGATGGCTTCGGCGATGGTATCGCGGAACTCCTGCAAAGAGAAGGTGACTTCGCCCTTGTATTTGGGGCATTCCTCCCCGCCCGGACTGTCCACATTGGTTAGGTAGGGCACGTCGCTGCCCCACACATCAGCCGAGGACTCGGTTTTTTCGCCCGCTGCGGCGCAGAACACGGCGATGATGGGTTGATCTTCGTATAAAATAATCTGCCCGCGTGTGGCTTCTACGGCCTGCAAAATCGCATTCTCATAGGTATCGGCCTCGCTGCCCCAGCGGCCGCTTGCCTCGGCCGCCAAATCGATGTAGGCGGCACAGTGGTGATAATCGTCGCATACATCGGCGTCCTCGTGCTCGGCCGGACGGCCAGCCGCCTGTTTGTAAGCCGCGTACGTCCGTGCGGCAACCGCCTGCGCCTTGAGCGCCTCTTCCGGGAAATCGGGCGAGATCTCGGCCGCGACTACACCGGCGACATAGTCCTCCAGATTCATCTCCCGCGCCTTGCCGTCCACCTGGACAGTGATTTTGACATCGTCCCCACTCGAGCTGGTCAGGCTTGAGGATTCTGCATGTACGCTGAGCACATCTTGCGCCAACTCGCCGATTCCCTGGCCATCCAGACGATTGGCTGCCAGCGGAAGAATATAGATAAAGCCGGTCAAAACCAGACCAAGTATCAAAAATTTTCGCATTTTCATCCTCCTTGACTTTTGTGCTTTCCCGGTATTTTCACGCGCTGGCAGATTGACTTTATTGCAGGAGTGCGATAAAATAAATTCATTACACATAGATTCGGATAGAAGGAGTGTACGTCTATGCCTATGAATCATCAGATGGGGGAAATCGATTCCGATGTTATATCTACTCTATGCACGAATTTAGAGCCGTATAACAGTATTTCCCCCGACAAGTTCACCCGCTATGGCGCGAAACGCGGCTTGCGTAACGCCGACGGCACCGGCGTACTGGCTGGCATCACCCGGTTAAGTAACGTACACGGCTACCTGCTTAATGAAGGCGAACGCGAACCCATTCAGGGCCGGTTAAGCTATCGCGGCATTGACCTATATGACCTGCTGCATGGCTTTGAATCGGAAAACCGGTTTGGCTTTGGGGAAGTCGCCTTTTTGCTGCTTTCGGGTAGGCTCCCCACGGAGCAGCAGCTTTTTGATTTCCGGCAGGCGATCGGTAAGGCCCGGGAATTGCCCGAAAACTTCACCGAGGACATGATTATGCGCGCTCCGAGCCGGGATATTATGAACAAACTGGCCAGTGCGACGCTGGCGCTGTATTCGTATGACCCCAATCCGGACGATACCTCCCCGGAGAATATTATGCGCCAATCAATGAGTCTAATTTCCAAGTTTCCGGTCATCATTTCACATGCTTATCAAGCAAAACGGCGCTATTTCGACGGCGATTCCATGTATCTGCACAATCCCGACCCGGGTCGCTCGACGGCGGAAAATATCCTGCACCTGATCCGCCCGGACGGAAATTACACCGATGCCGAAGCCAAGCTGCTGGACCGGTGCCTGATTATCCATGCCGAGCATGGCGGCGGTAATAACTCGGCGTTTGCAACCCGTGTTGTATCCTCGTCGGGAACCGATACCTATTCGGCGGTCGCTGCCGCTGTGGGCGCGCTCAAAGGCCCCCGGCATGGTGGCGCAAACATCAAGGTGTGCCAGATGTTCGACGATATCAAAGAGCATGTGTCCGACTGGAAGGACGATGACGAGATCTATGCTTATCTGCTGAAAATCTTACATAAAGAAGCGGGCGACCATTCCGGCCTGATTTACGGTATGGGCCATGCGGTCTATACCCTGAGCGACCCGCGCGCGGTCGCACTCAAGGCAGCCGCCCGTCCGCTCGCCGAAAAGCTGGGCAAGACCGAAGAAATGGCCCTCATCGAAGCGGTCGAACGGTTGACACCTCAAGCATTTGCCGAAGTGCGCGGCGACGATGTCAAAGTCATGTGTGCGAATGTGGATATGTATTCTGGGTTTGTCTATCATATGTTGGGCATCCCCCGTGAAATGTTCACTCCGTTGTTCGCCACCGCCCGCATCGCCGGCTGGCTGGCGCACCGCATGGAAGAAGTTATGACCGGCGGCAAAATCATCCGTCCGGCGTACAAGCCCATCATCAAAGACCGCAAGTATATTCCCATCGGCAAACGCACCGAAGAATAAACAAGACCCTGACTGTTCCAAGTGGACTGCCCCAGATTGTGCGGACAGTACGAAAAAGAGCCCTGGTAGGAAAGATTGAGTTTTAAGCGGAGAGGCGTCGCGCAAGCGGCGCCTCTCCAGTCTTTAGCTGGATGCGCTCATGGTTGTAAAAGTAGATGTAG
>JAUMSA010000277.1 GCA_031293105.1 Butyricicoccus sp.
GCAGGAAGGATAAGGCGAAAAAATGAATTTCTTAAAACAACACAATGTTTTTTTGAAAATACTCTCGCTGTTTATCGCGGTCTTTCTTTGGTCGTATGTCGTGCTGACCGATAACCCGCCGAAAACGCAGACCTTTCCGAATCTGGCGGTCCAGACCGTCGGGATAGAAAATTTGGAAGAACGGGACTTGACCGTTGTCACGACCGAAGAGCCGAAAATCACGCTGAAAATCACTGGCACCAGCAAGGATATGGCACAGCTTTCGGTAAATGATATCAAGGCCGAAGTGGATTTGTCGAACATCCAAGAAGCGGGTGTGTATTATATCCAGCCGACCGTTACGATCGATAAAGATACCGACTCGATTTCCTTTGAGCCGCGTCGGCTGCAAATCAATGTCGAGAACGTGATTTCAAAGGATGTCCCAGTCCGAGTGACGACGATGAACAATCTGGATAAAGATCAGTTGGTCGGTGAGTTGACACCGAGCCAGAAAACCATTCAAATTACCGGTGCGGAAAGTGTAGTATCCACCGTAGGATACGCATTGCTGACGGTCGATCTGGACAATATTTCGAAAAATATGGCCCAGACCTGCCGCGTCGCCCTCTATACCAACGACGATACGCTGGTCGATTCGTCGCTGGTCACCCTGGAAAAGGAGAGCTTGGATGTTACCGTGGGCGTCAACCATGTCGTAACGCTGCCGTTGAGGGTGTCCCTGATTTCGTCTGCGTCGTTGACTAGCGATATGGTAGAAAGCACCATATCGCCGGCCTCGGTACGCGTTTATGGCGATAAGGAGATTGTAAGTGCCCTGACATCCCTGTCTTTGGGCAGCATTGATCTAAGTCAGATCGAAAAAGATGGACAGCAGGTCAAGCTTTCCATCAAATTGCCCGAAGGGGTACACCTGATGGAAGGCGAGCCCAAGCAGGCAACTGTACAGGTTACCATGAAAGACGATATTACCCGAACGGTGGCGGTATCTGCGATTGAACTGGAGGATACGAGCGGTGAGGCTGAAAAGCCGATTACTACTTTAAATACAACGTCGGTCAATGTAGATGTGGTCGGCAAAGCGGATGCGGTTTCCAAGGTGACTGCGGAGAATATCCAGGTAAAGGCATCGTTTGATTCTTCGGCGCTTGGCGCTGGGACGCATGAAGTGCCGGCCCAGGTCACCGTGGAAGCGGACGGCGTAACCGCCAAGACCGAAGAAGTGACGGTCAGCATCACGATTGTCGCCCAAGAGGAGGAAGAAGAAGGAAGTTGAGCATCTTAGTATCCGGGATTCGCCAGCCCTTTGGCGAACCCGAAGAACAGGCAGTGGAAGCGGCATGCAAACAATGTGGTCTAGCACCGAGCACGGTGACCGGTGCGGTCTACCGGGTATCGATTGATGCGCGGCATGGAAAAATTCATCGAGTTTATACCATCTTGCTGGATGGGGCAGCGGACGAAGCGGCGTTGGTCGAACGACTACATGCGCCGCAGATTCGCCTGAAACAGACAGTTCCCTTTGCGCCTGTGCTGGGGCATGACCGGCTGCTGCATCCGCCGGTTGTGGTTGGTTTGGGGCCTGCCGGTTTGTTTGCCGCTTATATTTTGGCACGGTATGGATACCGTCCGGTGGTTCTGGAGAGGGGTGACCGCATCGAAGAACGGGATGCGGCTGTGGAGTCGTTTTGGGCGGGTGGACCGCTGAATCCAAACTCCAATATTCAATTTGGAGAGGGCGGCGCAGGCGCCTATTCGGACGGAAAACTTACAACACGCATCCATGATCCCTTATGTGAAGAAGTGCTTCACACGCTGGTGCGCTTTGGTGCGCCGCACGAAATCACCCGGCTGGCAAAGCCGCATATTGGAACCGATATTTTGAAAGGTGTTGTGCGCACCATGCGGGAGGAAATCCGGCTGTTGGGCGGCATTGTACATTTTCGCTGTGCCGTGACCGGCGCGCAGGCGCAAAGTGGCGTTTTGACTGGGTTACAAACTACAGAGGGAGCAATTCCTTGCGAGCAGGCGGTGTTGGCTATTGGCCACAGTGCACGTGATACCTTCTATACGCTGCACCAGACGGGCGTTTATATGGAGCCCAAACCGTTTTCGGTGGGGGTGCGCATCGAACACCAGCAGGAGCATATTGACCGCGCCCTTTACGGCAAGATGGCCGGGATGCCGGGGCTTCCACCCGCCGAGTATACGCTGTCCTATCGGGAAAATGGACGGGCCTGCTATTCCTTCTGTATGTGCCCGGGAGGCCAAGTCGTGGCTGCACAGAGCGAAGAAAACACCGTGGTGACCAATGGTATGAGTTTCCATGCGCGCGATGGCCGCAATGCCAATGCCGCACTGGCGGTTTCGGTCGACCCTACGGATTTTGCAGACGGCACGCCCTTTGGGGGAATCGCTTTCCAACGGTCGATTGAACGGGCTGCTTTCGCAGTGACCGGAGGCTATCAGGCACCCTGTCAAACAGTCGGTGACTTTTTGCAGAACCGGCCCAGCAAACGGTGCGGCCGTGTACAGCCGACCTATCCGGTTGGGGTGGCATATGGCCGAGTGGATACCTGTCTACCGACGTTTGTTACCGAGTCGCTGCGGCGGGGATTGCGGGTATTTGGGCGCAAAATCCGTGGATTTGACGACGGACAAGCGTTGCTGACTGCACCCGAAACACGGACATCATCGCCGGTGCGACTGTCACGAGGCAGCGACTTGTATAGCCGGACGTTGGCCGGACTGATTCCTTGCGGGGAGGGCGCGGGATACGCGGGCGGCATCATGTCGGCAGCCGTAGACGGGATACGCGCAGCTTGCCGGATTATGGAGCAATATGCGCCTTTGGAGGAATAAAAGAAAGGAATTTGGTTTTATGATACAGAAAGCAGTAGTCAAAAAAATCTTGAGCGGCGACTATGCCGAAATCGAGGTACAGCGGCAAAGCGCCTGTGGGCATGATTGTTCCCATTGTGGTGGCTGCGGTGCGCCGCAGGAGCGTATTCAGGCGGTCGCGAAAAATGCAGTGGATGCCAAGGTGGGCGATGTCGTCACGATCGAAGGAGAAAATAAGGAGATTATGCGCATGGCGGCGATTGTATACACCTTGCCGCTTATTCTGTTCTTCGTATTCTTTGTGATTGCCAGCTTGTGCGGTTTGGGCGAAGGTGCTGCGGGCGGCTTGGGATGCCTGGGGCTCGTGGTTGGCATCGCCATTGCGATTGGCTACAATAAAAAGGTCAAGAAAAATGGTGGCACCCCGTTCACCATCATCAAAAAAGGTTAAATATTTTTGAACAATTTTTTGAGGTTGGTTTGAAAGTAAATGAGGAATCATC
>JAUMSA010000172.1 GCA_031293105.1 Butyricicoccus sp.
ATCTAAGAAAGGAGAATGCCATGCGCCGTTTTGCAAAATGTTCTTATCCCCTCCTGCTTTTGGGCCTTATCGCGTTATGGCTCGTCCTTTTGATGTCGTCCGGCTTTTTATTCGGCTCGGAAATCGATTGGTATTGCCAACATATTGCCTTAGCTGAGACCATCCGGACCGAATGCATCCATCAGCACACGCTGGCCCCCGCTTTTCTGCCGCTTGGCGGCGGGACCAATGGCTATCAATTTGCATACTATGGATATTTCCGGCCGGATATCCTGATTGGCTATCTGCTGCCGCAGGTGCCGATGACGATTTTGGTACCACTGTATCTGATCGTGGGATATATTGCAGCTACACTGCTGTGTTATGCGCTGCTGCGAAACCACAAGCTGGAACCGTTCTGGGCGTTTCTAGGCAGTGTGCTGTTTTTAAGTGCCGCCTGCTTCTTTCATTTGCACCGGCAAATTATGTTCGTCAATTTTCTGCCATTTTTCCTGGCCGCCTTGCTCGCCATTCGCAAAGGGAAAACGTACACCCTGCCCTTGTGGTTTTTCCTCATCTGCATCCATAGCTTTTACTATGCACCGGCTTGTATCCTGATTGCAGGCTGGTATTGGTACCAGCAAGAGGGAACCCTTCGGTTTTGGAAAAAATATCTGGGCACCGCGATTTTAGGGACGGCTATGGCAGCCATGCTGCTGCTCCCCACCGGTCTTGCAATTTTGGAACATCGCCGCGCATCGGCCGAGGGCGGGCTTCTCGATATCCTAGCGCCCAATCTGACGTTCAAAGGGCTGCTGTACAGCAATTACGGCATTGGACTGACTGCGATCTGTCTGTATGCCTTGTTGCTGGGCCTATCCTATCACCGTTTCCGGCGGGACAGCATTGTCTATCTAGTGGTCACGATTTGGAACTTAGCGTCGTATCTGCTCAACGGGACGCTCTATACCCGTCCCAAGATTCTCATTCCGTTTTTGCCGCTGTTGGTGCTCCATACAGTTTGCATTCTGCGTGCCCTGTTTCAGCGGGAAATCCAGGCCAAGCTGTGGCCCGGCATCGTGCTGCTTGGCGCGTTAATCCCATATCTGGAGTCGGACAGGCTGTCTTGGCTGGCGGCCGATGTGCTGCTTGTCATCGGGTTTATGGTGTGCACGCGGTATGTGCGCCAACCTGCTTGGTATGGCTTGCTGCTGGTGCTGCCCTATCTGCTGTCCATTCAAACCTCCCAGACCGAAAATTTTGCCGCGCAAAGAGAAGCGTCTGCATTTTCAGCGGAAGAGTATCAGCAGGTTTATCAGGATACCCGTTACCGGTTTGACAGTTTAAAATCTCCGCTCGACCAATGCAACCGCCTGGATTTTGCCGGGCAGAAAAAGAGCACCATGTATTCTTCAGTGACCAATAGCGCCTATAACACCGTATTTTTCGATGTATTACAGACGCCGATTCGGGTCAACAATCGTACGGCCATGGTCGCGGAAAACAATCCGTTTTTGCTGAGGCTGATGGGCGTGCGGTATATCCAGACGCCGGCCAGCAAAGTCCCGGCCGGATATACAATCATCGAGCAGCGCGACAATGTCGTGCTGGCGGAAAATCCGTCGGTTTTGCCCATCGCTTACGGAACCACTCAAACCATGGGACAGGAGCAGTTTGATGGACTGAGCGAAACCGCGCAGCTGGAAGCCATTACGACCCATGCCATTGTGCCGGAAGCCCCGGTGCAGGAGGAACCCGCATCCATCCAAGCCGTGCAGCCGTCGTTTACAGAAATCGACTGGCCGGACAGCGTGCAGGTGGAGGAAACCGAAAATGGATATCAGCTGCATGTGACGAAGGAAAGTACGGTTTCGCTCGCTTGGGAGGAGCTTCCTGCCGACCAGATTTTGCTGCTGGACTTTACGGTGGACAATCATACGCGGCGCGCGGTGGAAATCACAGTAAACGGCATTCGAAACCGGCTTTCCAATGCCGCAGCGCCCTATCCCAATGGCAATGACCATTTTCATTATCAGATCTCCGGAGCAGACGGCGTATCCGAATTGCGCATCACCCTAACCAAAGGCGATTATACCATCCGCGATGTTCGCTGGCAGCAATGCCCGCTGGACCTGTTGACCGAACAGCAGATTACATCTGTGGAATCTTCGTCTGGGGAGGGGCTTATTTCGGGCAGTCTGACCATGGAGGAGGACGGGTATTTGGTCACCTCCATTCCGCTGCAACATGGCATGCAGCTTTTTATAGATGGCGAGGAAACACCCATCGAGCGGGTGAACTTGGCCTTTGTGGGGGCGAAACTCTCAGCCGGCCGGCATACGGTCCGTCTGGAGTTTACACCACCAGGACAGCAAGTGGGATATGGCGTAAGCCTACTTGCGTTTGTCCTGTTTGGTTTCACATGGTATCGACGAAAGGGGAAACGGAATGATGAAGCAAAAACGTGAACTGGGTTGTTACATCGTATCTGGCGGTGTAACCACAGCGGTCAACTATGTGCTGTATGCGGCGTTTTTAGCACTGCATATAAACTATTTGGTCGCCAATGGGCTAGCTTGGTGTGGTGCCGTGGTGGCCGCCTATTGGATGAATCGCAAGTGGGTATTCCGCTCAGAAAACGCGGTCGGCCGGGAATTTTTCTCGTTCGCGGCAGCCCGGCTGCTGACCTTAGGAATCGAAAGTATCTGCCTGTGGGTCACGATTGACCATTGGCACATGCTGCCCATCCCGGCCAAGCTGCTGGTCAGTGTCGTGACGGTTTTAGGCAATTATGTGCTGTGCAAGTACAAGATTTTTGCCAAGGAGGGTGCATGAGATGGATAAGATCAGTGTGATTGTACCCTGCTATAACGAAGAAAAGGTTTTGCCTCTCTTTTATCAGGAAATCTGCAAAATTTTTGATGGCATGCCGCAAGTGCAGGGGGAATTTCTGTTTATCGATGACGGCAGCCGCGATCATACCCTGGATATTCTGCAAAGTCTGGTGGCGCGGGACATCCGCTGCCGGTTCTTATCCTTTTCCCGCAATTTCGGGAAGGAAGCGGCCATGTATGCCGGTTTACAGAATGCGCAGGGCGACTATTGCGTGATTATGGATGCCGATTTGCAGCATCCGCCCGCGTTATTGCCGGAAATGTACCGGGTTGTCCGGGAAGAAGGATACGACTGCTGTGCCGGGTTTCGACAGGACCGCGAAGGGGAAGGCAAGGTGCGCAATTTCCTCTCCCGTGCCTTTTACCGGCTGATGGACCGCATCTGCAACCTGGAAATGCGCGATGGAGCTGGGGACTTCCGAATGATGAGCCGCACCATGGTGCAGGCCATCCTGCAATGCCAGGAGTACAACCGTTATATGAAGGGTTTATTCTCCTTTGTTGGGTTTGACACCAAATGGATTCCGTTCCACAACGCCCCGCGTGCAGCTGGAGAAACCAAGTGGAATCTACGCAGCCTGTTCGGCTATGCGCTGGAAGGAATTTTTTCCTTTTCCACGGCGCCGATTACCCTGGTGGGCATTATCGGCCTGTTGTTGGTTGCATCTGCCCTGCTGTTTGGAATGGGCTTATTGGTGCGTGGCCTCCTCTGGATTGGCACAGTCAATGGA
>JAUMSA010000331.1 GCA_031293105.1 Butyricicoccus sp.
GCTCAATGTCTGGGACGGGGAGACCGACGGCGTGACCGTTTTGGATACCGAACCGGTCGAAGCCGCACGCAACCGGCCAGCCACCGAGGAAAGTGTGTGCAAATCGCTCGAAAAGACCGGGGGCACCCCATTTTTTACAAAAGAGACCCACATCCAGCTGGCGGATGGGTTGATGATTCCGGCTGCCCGTTTGAATGCACTGCGCCGGGAAGCACTGGAAAAACTGCTCAAGCAGCGCGGCCAAGCGCCAAAACGCCGGTGGCAGGAGCCTGCTGCGGTCGTTCGCCACGAGAAAAAGCCGTTTTCCGGCTTTTTGGCAACCGTGACGACCTGGGAACAGGCACGTGCTTTGCAGGAAAGCGGCCTGGAAACCATCTATGCACCGCTCGAGTGTGCGGCCCAACATCCGGGTTTGCAGCCTATTTTGCCCCGGGTATTCCGGGATGACGAGCAGGAAAAAATTGAAGAATTGCTGCGGTTCTGCCGGGAAAACGGCGCGACACGCGCTTTGGCTGGCAATTTGGGTCACATTCCGCTGCTGCGGCGCATGGGGCTGACGATTGACGGCGATTTTGGCCTCAATGCCTATAACAGCGCGGCCCTGCAAACGCTGGCCGATTTGGGCGTGCAGCGTCAGACCCTGTCCTTTGAAGCGCGGCTCGCGCAGCTGCGGGACTTGGACAAGCCGCTCGATACCATGCTGATTGTTTATGGATACTTGCCGCTGATGGTGTTTGAAAACTGTGCCATCCGCCGCAAAACCGGGCAATGCAGCTGCAAAAAGGGCATCACGCACCTGACCGACCGGCAGGGCAAGCGTTTCGCGTTATTGCCGGCGTTTGGCTGCCGCAATGAGCTGCTCAACAGTCAGCCGCTTTCGCTGTCAGATAAGGCAGGGGAGTACCGTGCGGTAGGGGCATCGTACGGAATGCTGCGTTTTACCACCGAAACACCGACCCGCTGTGCGGCAGTGTATCAGGCATTTCAAGAGGGCGCGCCCATCACGGCTTCCGAAGGTGTGACGCGCGGGTTATATTACCGTGGGGTAGAATAAAAAGAAAGGATTCCAAGGCATGAAAGTGTTGATTCTGGTCATTGGTACCGTACTCGGCAGCCTGATCGGCCGGTTGTGCAAAGGCATCCGGTTTTTGGACTGGCTGAGTTTTGGCGACAGTTTTGGACTCAAAGCGACGACACTCGACCTCGGATTGTTTGATATTACCTTAGGGTTTCATTTGGAAATTACGATTGCAGCCATTTTAGGACTGATTTTGGCAATTTTCTGTTGCCGCAAGCTGCAATAATAGTAAGGAGCAAAAGCATATGCAACCATTGATTCTGGCCTCGGCGTCTCCCAGGCGGCAAGAACTGCTGAGGCAGATCGCAGAAGATTTTATCGTTTGTCCGGCGGATACCGACGAGACACTGCCGGAAGGACTGCCCATCGCGGAGCAGATTGAAACCTTGGCGCTGCGCAAAGCGCAGGCCGTGTTTGACACCCATTCGGACAGCACGGTCATTGGCGCGGATACCATGGTCGTTGTGGATGGTGTGCCGTTTGGCAAGCCGGCCGATGCGGCCGATGCGGCGCGCATGCTGGGGATCTTGTCCGGTCGGGCGCATGAAGTTATTACCGGGGTGGCGGTGCTGTCGCCGCAGGGGCGCCGGGTGGCCCATCGGGTGACCAAAGTCTATTTCCGTGCATTGACAGCCCAGGAGATCGACTGGTATATTGCCACGGGGGAACCGCTGGATAAGGCGGGTGCCTACGGCATCCAGGGCAAGGGGTCGCGTTTTATTCCCGGGATTGAAGGGGACTACTTTAATGTCGTCGGTCTGCCGGTGGAACTGTTGGACACGATGTTGACCGAACTTGGTTTTTTTTAAATAAAGAGGTGCTGAATAAAAATTGAAAAGCTTGTTTTCTTTCCGCATTGTTGCGGTCTTTATCGTGATTGTTTTAATCTGGTTGGGCCTGATGGTCTAGTCCGGCGCCACGGGACGCAGCCATCCGGTGACAGATGGTATTGGCGTCGTTCTGGCACCGCTGCAAAAGGGTGTGACCAAAGTTGCCAATGTATTTTCCCAAGGCAAAGCCTATTTTGAAGGGTACGACGCACTGGAAGAAGAAAATGCCGAGCTGAAGAAAAAGGTGAGCGAACTGGAGCAGAAGGAACGCGACGCAGATGTCGCGTTGGAAGAAAATGACCGCCTGCGTTCGCTGCTTGGTATTCAGGAGCGCAACCGTTCCTTCAAGTTGCAGACCGCCGAAGTCATTGCGCGCAGCCCGGGCGAATGGGCCACGACCATTTCGCTGGACAAGGGTTCCAACAACGACATTGCGGTCAACGACCTGGTTATCACCGATGACGGAAACATGGTCGGCTATGTATCCAACGTAGCGCCGACCTACTGCGATGTGACCACGGTCATTGACACCAACATGCAGGCCGGTGCTATGGTTACCCGTACGCGCGAAGCGGCGATTGCCGAGGGCGATTACACCCTGATGAGCGAGGGCAACCTGCGCCTATCGTATCTGGAGCCCGATTCCGATGTGGTCATCGGCGACACGGTGGAAACCTCCGGCCGCGGCGGCGTCTTTCCCAAGGGCATTATGATCGGCACCATCGAGCGGGTGGTGCCCGAGAATAACGGCATTTCCAACTATGCGGTTATCAAGCCGTTCGTGAATGTAGAAAAGATCACCAATGTTGCAATCATCACAGACTTTGAGGTGAACGAATAAATGATACAGAACGAACGCCCCCCGATTTTGAAAATCGTACTCTATCTTTTATTTCTCATCTTGGTGTATGTGAT
>JAUMSA010000340.1 GCA_031293105.1 Butyricicoccus sp.
GTGCTATACTGAAACAACATTATCCAGCCTCGTTAAGAAAAATTAACACAAAGTTGTATCATGCCGGTAAAATCCCCGGTTCACCGACAAAAGGAGGCCTTTATGAAACAAAAGCATGGATTTCATTGGAAGAAAAAAGCCTGCTCTGTCTTGCTAGCAGGCAGCCTACTGTGCAGCAGTATGCCGGCCTACGCCGTATTTTCCTCGGACAGCGTGGTTGCAGCCGCGCAGACTCTACGTGCAGCCGGCCCAGGCGAATACCTCTACACCCAGCTAACGGCCGAGGAACGGGCGGTTTATAATTCGATCGTCGACCAGATCGAAAAGCTGGCCCAAAATGACCAGGACCCCTCGGGCGTGCAGGTCACCATTCCCAAAGGCTCGACGTATTCGATCAACGGCCGACCGATTTTCGCCGTGTTCCGCGACCATCCGGAGTTTTTCTGGGTGGACAGTTCCAACCTGGTCTGGGCCGAGGGCATCCCAAAGACCGATGACGAAGGCAATTCGGTCTGGGTTCTGTCCCGCAAATATCCCGATCGGCCGTTCTTCTATGCCGGATTCACCCCGCAAAACCTGCAAGGGTATCGAAATCAGCTGGAAGCCAAAGTGCGGGAAATCCAGAGCGGTATGCCGGAAAATGCAAAGGATACCGTATCCAAGCTCAAATATCTGAACGACTGGATTGCTTTACATAATGTATATAATGCAAACGGTGTCGGCGCGTCTAACTTTTCCCGCTGCGCCGCCAGCGGCCTTTTGAGCGATAATAACACCGCGACGACTGACGATGACCCGGTCTGCTACGGCTACGCCACGGCCATGAAGGTGCTGCTGGATGCCTGCGGCATCGAGAACGTGTATATTGAGGGCTGGGCCCGCAATGGCAAAAATGGTTCGGGCGAACAGCATGCGTGGAATTACGTCAAGCTGGACGATGGCACGGGGCAAACGAAATGGTATGCACTCGACCCCACCTGGGATGACCCCAGCGCGTCGTCCCTTCCGGCTCAGCAGCTTTATTTTCTGGTGGGCAGCAATACGATAACCGCAAAAAACCTGACGGGCTATGAAGCCTTTGGGAAAAACCACGACCCGTCGCAGTCCCCTGCATACACATCGTATCATTTCACCTATCCGACCTTAGCTGCCGATTCCCGCAACCCGAGCGCGGATGGCAACGTCTCTTTGGAAAAGCCAGGCAGCCCGGCCAAAACCTATGACACCTTGGAAGCCGCCATGCAGGATGCCGCGTCCGGCGATACCCTGGTTTTACAAAATGCCGTTTCGCTGTCCAGCACCCTGACGCTGAAGGATGGCGTAACTTTGGACCTAAACGGCCAGACAGGTGGAAATTCTCTGTTCCCTCAAGCAATCGCGTCCACCGCTGTGCCGGTTCTGCGCATCGAGGCGGACAGCTCGGCTTCGATCATCAACTCCGGCGCGTTTACCGCGATTGAATCGACTGCAAATGACTCCAAAGTTGTGGAAAATCTGGGTTCGCTGACCCTGGGTGGCAATGTCCAGTTCAAAAGCTCTACCGCTCCCATAGGGGGTGGTTCCATCCTATCGGGCAATCCCCCTCGCAAAGCGCCCCATGTCCGCTACTTTGCCAGTGGAACATCTGCAACCACCTTTTTGGTGGCAGAGCCGACTCCCCCGGCCAAGGGTAGTTTTTCCGCGCAGAGCGGCAACACCGTCCAAGACCTGCAAACCGCTTTCCCGGAACCCACCGTATCGGTGCAGTATTATGGAAGTACCGGCAGCCCGGCTCCTGTTCCGGCTGGGGAATACAGCTTGCAGTGGACGCTGAAGCAGTCCCCGAACGGCAGCCGCATCCAGCCTACCGACCCGCTCGAAAACGGGACCTACCGCTTTGAAGCGCAGGCGTTTGATTATACCATCCCGTATGAAGTCGAAGTCAGCGGCCTGACGGCAGCGCCGCAGGAGGTCACCTCCGTTGCCCTGACCGATCTGACCGCACCGGTCGCCGGACAAGCTTTGGACACCACGGCATCCACGAATACCGCCGGGGTCACCCTCTCCCCCGTGACTTGGGAACCGAGTACCAGCAGCACGGCGGCTTACAATACCGTTTATACGGCGGTACTCACCCTGACCGCGTCCTCCGGCTATACCTTTGCCCCGTCGGTGGCTGTGACCGTCAATGGCCGGCCCGCGCAGGTCAGCACCCAATCAAACGGTACCCTGTCCGTGCGCTTTGCCTTCCCGGCTACCCAGGCGCAAACCGTGCGGCTGCAATCTATCCCCACTCCTTCATCTATCCGCGCGGCAAACGGCACGGCGCTGAAAGACCTGCCGCTCCCGGCCCAGGTCGATATCGTGACCACGGACAGCCGCATCAACAAAGCTAACGTTTCTTGGACACGGGTGCCGGTGGATGGCACCAAGTACGATCCCTCCAAAAAGACCGCGCAGACCTTCCGGCTGCAAGGCACGGTCACTCTGCCGGGCGGTGTGGAGGCTAATGGCGTTTCCCTGACGGTCAAAATCGATGTCACCGTTGCGGCCGCTGCCATCGCCCAGACCGCAGCCCCCACGGCACAGCCCGCCCCCGGACGCTATACCAGCAATCAATCGGTCAAGTTAACTTCCAGCACCGCAGGGGCGACCATCTATTATACCCTTGACGGCAGCACGCCCTCGGTCGCCAAGGGCATCCGATACAAAACGCCCATTGCGCTGACCGGGACCAAGGGCAAGTCGGTCAAAACCCAGATCAAGGCCATTGCGGTATCCAGTGGGCGGACGGACAGTGTAGTCGTGACGCTCGATTATGTAATCGCGCTGCCGAGCAGCTCGAGCAGCAACTCGTCCGGCAATTCGTCCTCGAGCAACAAGACCCAGACCACGACCCGTCCGGACGGCTCGACCATTACGACCGTAACCAAGCCCAATGGTTCGTCTACTCAAACCACCAAATATGCGGATGGCTCGCAAAAGGTGGTCGAAACCCAGAAGGACGGCACCACAACGACCACGACCACCGACAAGAACGGCGGCAAGACCGAAGTGCTGAAAAAGCCGGACGGCACCTCCCAAACCACGATCAAGAACCCGAATGGCGCAAGCTCGGTTACGTTGACCTCCAAAAACGGACGGGTATCCAGTGAAGCCACCCTGCCATCGGGCGTGATTGCAGATGCCACGAAAAAGGGGAATGCGGTTTCGCTGCCCATGCCGACCCTGTCGGTCACCAGCAAAGCCCAGGCGCCAACCGTCACCGTGAAGTTACCGACCGGCACGGCCACGCGGGTGGAAATCCCGGTCAAAAACCCGACCACCGACACGGTCGCGGTGCTGCTTAAGGCCAACGGCGCCCAGGAGGTCATCAAAACCACGGTTGCCACCCAAAACGGCCTATCAGTGACCCTTCGCAACGGCGAAACCGTCCAAATCATCGACAATCACAAGAATTTTTCCGATGTCCCCACCTCTTATTGGGGCGCGGACTCGGTTCGCTTTGTGACCAGCCGGGAACTGTTTTCCGGCACCGGCGCCACCACCTTTGCACCTGAGGCATCCATGAACCGGGCCATGATCGTGACCGTTCTGGCGCGCCTGGAGGGCGTGGAGCCTGCGGCGAACAAGGTCTGGTACGAAGCCGGACGCCAGTGGGCGATGGCAAACGGCATTTCGGACGGCACCAACATGACGGGCAATGTGACCCGTGAACAACTGGCTTCTATGCTGTACCGCTACGCGGGCAGCCCGGCGGTACGCGGTACGCTCGGCGGCTTTGCGGACGCCGCCCATGTCCATTCTTACGCCCAGCAGGCCATGACCTGGGCGGTGGAGAACGGATTGATTTCCGGCGTCACGAGCACCACCCTGAACCCGCAGGGGCAGGCGACCCGCGGCCAGGTCTCGGCCATTCTCCAGCGGTTTATCCAGTCCCGCACATAACAAAAAGCGCTGCAACGCACGTTGCAGCGCTTTTTTATTAGCCCAGGTCTTCGCCGTTTGTTGCGATAACCTTCTGATACCAGTAGAACGACTTTTTCTTCAGTCGCGCGAAATCACCGGTGCCGTCGTCATAGCGGCGCACGTAAATCATGCCATACCGCTTGGCGTATTCGCCGGTCGTAGCCGAAACCAGGTCGATGCAGCCCCACGGTGTATAGCCCATCAAATCAACGCCATCCTTGACCGCTTCCTTCATCTGCTCAATATGCTGACGCAGATAGTCGATGCGGTAATCATCGTTGATCGAGCCGTCTGCCTCGATTTCGTCCTTGGCGCCCAGACCGTTTTCCACCACCATCAGCGGCAGCTGATACCGGTCATACAGGTCGTTGAGCGCATAGCGCAGGCCCTTGGGGTCAATCTGCCAGCCCCAGTCGGAAGCGGGCAGATGCGGATTGGGAACGCCGCCCAAGATGTTACCCTCGCCCCGCTCGGACTCCTTGGCGGTCTGGCAGGAAGACATATAATACGAGAACGTGATGAAATCCACGGTGCCGTTTTTCAAAATCTCGGCATCGCCCGGCTGGATTTCCAGCTTGACGCCCATTTCCTCGAGCATCCGCTTGGCAAACGACGGATAGGCACCGCGCGCCTGCACATCGGTGCAGTAGTAATTGTAGCGGCGGTTGTACTGCTGGCAAACCAGGACATCATCCGGTTCGCAGGTCAGCGGATAGCTCGCCGAATAGATCATCATATTGCCGACCCGGTAATTGGGGTCGATTTCATGCGCCATCTGAACGGCCAGCGCGCTGGCGACCAACATATGGTGCAGGCCCTGATACCGCTGCTGCGGGATATCCGGCTGCTTCATAAATTCGGTGGGGTTGACCAAATCGTTGAGAATGCCCTGATTGAGCAGCGCACCGATCGGCTCGGAAGCGCTGTTGATCTCATTGAAGGTCAGCCAGTACTTGACCTTGCCCTTGTAGCGGGTGAAAATCGCGCGGCAGTAGTTGAGGAAATACTCGATCATATCGCGGCTGGCCCAAGCGTTGCATTTCTTGGTCAGGCCAAACGGCACCTCATAGTGCGAAATCGTGATGAGCGGCTCGATGCCATACTTCCGGCATTCGTCGATGACTTCCTCATAGTGGCGCAATCCGGCTTCGTTCGGCTCGGTTTCATCGCCGTTCGGGAAAATACGGGTCCAGGCAATCGAAAAACGATAGCACTTAAAGCCTATCTCGGCAAACAGCGCAATATCCTCCCGGAACCGGTCGTAATGCTCAATTGCCTGATGGCTGGGATAGAATGTCCCTTCTTCGAGCACCGGAGTGATGCGCTTGCTCTGGCCGAACTTGCCGCCCGTGCAGATATCGGAAACCGAAACGCCCTTGCCGTCCCGGTCCCAAGCGCCTTCACACTGGTTGGCAGCCGTTGCGCCGCCCCACAAAAAATCCTTGGATAATACCATATTCTTAACCTCCTACCACAAGTTTATTGCCTTCAACGGTAACGCCGCCGACGTCTTCTGCATTGGTGACAATGATCGGGGTCTGGATTTCACAACCGGCTGCGCGAATCGCATCGATATCGAATTCCAGCAGCAGATCGCCCTTTTTGAAGGTATCTCCGGTTTTGATATGCGCGGTGAACGGCTTGCCGCCCAGTCCGACGGTTTCCAGACCGACATGAATGAGCAGTTCTACCCCGTTGTTCGAAACCAGGCCCATGGCGTGCAGGGTATCGAACAAGTTCTCACAGGTACCGTCAAACGGGGCATATACCTTGCCCTCGGACGGAACAATGGCATAACCTTCGCCTAGCACGCCGGACGCAAAGGTCTCATCCTTGACCGCCGTCAGCGGAATGACTTCGCCCGGAATCGGCGCTTCGATCTCCATTTTGCCGATTACGGCCGGAGCCACAGGGGTTTCTGCCGGAGCCTCGGATTCTTCCTCGTGCGCCGGGGTCAGGATGAACGACAGGATAAAGGACAGAACAAAAACTACCGCAAAGA
>JAUMSA010000047.1 GCA_031293105.1 Butyricicoccus sp.
AACAGTCTTGCTAACGGACATACAAGCCCAAGGAGGGATTGGTCAGCCAGTTGCTCCCCTTATTGTAGCTTAGGCAAGAGGAGGAAAAGAAGCCCAGCCGGATGCGGGGCTTCCAACCAATAATTATTGTAATAGGAGGGATGAGGGATTGCAAAAGGGAGAAGGGAACCATGGGTTCCCTTCTCCCTTTTGGCTGCCGAGCTAAGGATGAAGCATCATCTTTCGTTGGTCAGACCGAGCAGATAATCGGTGGTGACGCCATAGAACTGGGCAAGCTGAATCACGGCCCAAACTGGTATGTCATAAATGCCTTTTTCGTAGCGGCGGTATACTTCGCGCTGCATATGCAATAAATCTGCGATTTCTTGTTGGGTTTTGTCTGCGTCGATTCGCAAATCCTCCAAACGCTGAAAGTGCAAAACAATCACCTCTTGCATATGCTACTATTCTGTGGCATAATAAAAGCGTTGATGCAACAACTGCGTAGCATGAGGGGGGATTTCAATGAATATCTGTTATGCTTGCCTAAAGGAGCAATGCGACCAGCGCGGCTTAGTAGTATGGAAAAGCGACCTGCAATATTCCGCGCATCCACAGACCTGCGCCTTTTGCGGCGGCCGAGAGAAAGTGGTGCAGGGCGTGAACCTGAATCTGCTGGGCGACCCGCGGCTGACGCGGCATTTGTACCGCATTTACAACGCCACCGAGCGCGACCCCGCAGATATCGGAAAAAATCTAAAAAATTTTACATTTGCCCTTGACAAGCGGCGCGAAATGCTGTAATCTATAAAAGCACCTGCGAGAAAAGCAGGCAAAACGCGATGATGCCGGAGATTGCTGGCCAGCCCAGGTAACTTCGGCGGAGTAGGTCCGACAATCGGGCGGTTGAGACAACTGCTTATTGTAAAACGACAGTGTTCCTGCGTAAATTCGGAACTTCCGGCGCGTGCGCCGAAAAGCCGATGGCACGAACCTCCTGCGTTCCTAAGACCGGATCGATACACCTGTGTGTGGCCGGTTATTTTCATGCCCTCCCGCGATACGCCGGGCGGGGTTGCAGTATCTCTCCGTAACGAGTCGACACATGAAGATGTACGACATGTACGAGGAGGAAAACCAAAAATGGCAAACGCTGAAAAGATCCGTATTCGCCTGAAGGCATACGACCATGAGCTGATCGACCAGTCCGCAGAGAAGATCGTTGAAACCGCAAAGCGCACCGGCGCAAAGGTTTCTGGCCCGATCCCGCTGCCGACCGAGAAGGAGATCATCACCATCCTGCGCGCTGAACACAAGTACAAGGACAGCCGTGAGCAGTTCGAGCGCCGCACCCACAAGCGCCTGATCGACATTGTAAACCCGGGCCAGAAGACCGTTGAGTCCCTGATGACTCTGGACCTGCCGGCTGGCGTTGAGATCGAGATCAAGCTCTAATCTCTACTTTATTATGCAACAAACCTGCCGGACTAACCCAACCGGCGGTTTGCACCTAGCCGCGATGCGCGCGGCGGGGTCATGTTGGCGGGAGAAGAATGGGCCCGTCAACCAATAACCTTTAAGGAGGAAAACAAAAATGCTGAACAAAGCGATCATCGGCAAGAAGGTCGGCATGACCCAGATCTTCGATACCGACGGTAAGGTCATCCCGGTAACCGTTATCGAAGCAGGTCCCTGTGTAGTCACCCAGGTTAAGACCGTCGAGAAGGAAGGCTACAATGCTGTACAGCTCGGTTTCGAGGACGTAAAGGAAAAGAAGCTCAACAAGCCGGAGCTCGGCCATCTGAAGAAGGCTGGCGAGGCTGTGAAGAAGTACCTCAAGGAGTTCCGTTTTGACGACTGCTCGATGTTCCAGGCAGGCGACGAAATCAAGGCGGACATGTTCGTAGTTGGCGATTACGTAGACGTAACCGGCATCTCCAAGGGCAAGGGCTTCGCTGGCGTTATCAAGCGCTTCAACGCAGGCCGCTCCCCGATGAGCCACGGTGCTGGCCCGATGCACCGTCACCAGGGTTCCATGGGCGCTTGCTCGGACCCCTCCAAGATCATGAAGGGCAAAATGATGCCTGGTCACCTGGGCAACGAGCAGGTTACCGTACAGAACCTGGACGTTGTAAAGGTTGACCCGGAACTGAACCTGATCGCCGTTTGCGGCGCCATCCCCGGCCCGAAGGGCGGCATCGTGTTCCTGAAGAACACGGTTAAGAAGAACCCGGAGAAGAAGGGTCCTGCCGCTTCGATCAGTAAGAACCCGCAGAAGGCTTCTGCAAGAAAGTAAGGGGAGGAGGAACAATCAATGCCTACCGTTAAGGTTTATAATATGGCTGGTCAGCAGACCGGCGAAATGGAGCTCAACGCTGCCGTATTCGGCATCGAGCCCAACGTATCTGCTATGCATGCAGTAGTAAAGAACCATCTGGCGAACAAGCGTCAGGGCACCCAGTCCACCCTGACCCGCGCAGAAGTGCGTGGCGGCGGCATCAAGCCGTGGCGCCAGAAGGGCACCGGCCGTGCCCGTCAGGGTTCCATCCGCTCTCCGCAGTGGACCCACGGCGGTATCGCGCTCGGCCCCAAGCCGCGCACCTACCGTTACAGCCTGAACAAGAAGCTGCGCCGTCTGGCTCTGCTGTCCGCTCTGAGCGCAAAGGCTGCCGCTGGCGAAATCATCGTCATCGACGACCTGAACATGGGCGAGATCAAGACCAAGACTTTCGCAGGCTTCCTGAAGGCCGTTGAAGCACAGGGCAAGAGCCTGGTCGTTACCCCCGAGTCCCGCGTGAACGTTGTGAAGTCTGCGGCGAACATCCCGGGCGTACGCACCACCATCGCGTCTACCCTGAACGTTTACGACATCCTCAACGCTGACAAGTTCATCATCGACAAGGCAGCGGTTGCCAAGCTCGAGGAGGTATACGCATAATGAAATTCGCACATGACGTAATCAGAAAGCCGATCATCACCGAGCGTTCGATGGAAGGCATCGCGGATAACAAGTACGTGTTCGAAGTTGCTCCGAACGCAGGCAAGATCGAAATTAAGAAGGCTGTGGAAGAGATCTTTGGCGTAAAGGTTGCCAAGGTCAACACCATCAAGCTGCCGGGCAAGTGGAAGCGCATGGGCGTTTACCGCGGCAAGCGCCCGGACATCAAGAAGGCTGTCGTCACCCTGACCGCCGATTCCAAGAAGATCGAGATCTTCGAGAACATGATGTAATTCCGGCCCAGCCGGAACCCTCCCGGACCGATACCGCCTGCCGGCGGGGAACGGGAAGGGCACACATTGCGGCACCAGGCCGCAGGTATGGGGAAGCCACCCCGATAAGAAACAGTTTTAAGGAGTTGAAAACACAATGGCGATCAAGACTTTCAACCCGACGACTCCGTCCCGCCGTAACATGACGACCCTGTCGAACGCGGGCCTGTCTAAGGTGAAGCCCGAGAAGAGCCTTCTCGAGAAGCTGAAGAAGACCGCTGGCCGTAACAGCTATGGCCGCATTACCGTACGCCACAAGGGCGGCGGAAACAAGCAGAAGTACCGTATCATTGATTTCAAGCGTCAGAAGCTGGATATGCCGGCAACTGTTCTGACCCTGGAGTATGACCCGAACCGTTCGGCCAACATCGCCCTGATCCAGTACGAGGACGGCGTAAAGGCTTACATCCTCGCTCCCGAGGGCCTGAAGATTGGCGACAAGGTCATTTCCTCCGCAACCGCCGACATCAAGCCCGGCAACTGCCTGCCGGTGAGCGCGATCCCGGTTGGTACCATGATCCACAACATCGAGCTGTATCCCGGCAAGGGCGCGCAGCTGGTTCGTTCGGCTGGCGTTGGCGCGCAGCTGATGGCAAAGGAAAACGGCAAGGCTATGGTTCGTCTGCCCTCCGGTGAGCTGCGCTACGTGCGTCTGGAGTGCAAGGCTACCATCGGTGTTGTCGGCAATTCCGACCACTCCAACGTACAGCTGGGTAAGGCTGGCCGTACCCGTCACATGGGCATCCGCCCGACCGTCCGCGGTTCTGTTATGAACCCGTGCGATCACCCGCACGGCGGTGGTGAAGGCAAGTCGCCGATCGGTCGTCCGTCTCCGGTTACTCCGTGGGGCAAGCCGGCTCTGGGTTACAAGACCCGCAAGAAGAATCATCGTACCGACAAGCAGATCGTACGTCGTCGTAACGGCAAGTAAGGAAAGGAGAACAGAAATATGGGCAGAAGTGTTAAGAAGGGCCCTTTTGTGGCTCCTGAGCTTTACAAAAGAGTCGTTGCTATGAACGAGGCCGGCGAGAAGAAGGTCCTCAAGACCTGGTCGCGTGCCTCCACCATTTTCCCGGAGTTCGTCGGCCACACCATCGCGGTTCATGACGGCCGCAAGCATGTCCCGGTCTATGTCACCGAGGATATGGTAGGTCACAAGCTGGGCGAATTTGCGCCGACCCGCACCTACAAGGGCCACGCGGGCAGCAAGACCTCCAACAACGGTAAGTAAGGGAGGACGAACAAATGGAAGCAAGAGCAATCGTTAGAAACGTCCGCATGACCCCCCGTAAGATGAAGCTGATCTGCGATCTCATCCGCGGCAAGGACGCGGGCACCGCAATGGCTATCATTATGAATACCCCCAAGGCTGCCTCTGAAGTTATGGCAAAGCTCCTGAAGAGCGCGGTTGCCAACGCAGAGAACAACCATGGCATGAACACCGACAAGCTGTATGTCAAGGAAGTTCATGTAGCACCGGGCCCGATCATGAAGCGCATCATGCCGCGTGCACAGGGCCGTGCATTCCGTATCCTGAAGAGAACCTCTCATGTAACTCTGGTTCTCGCAGAGAAAGAATAAGGGGAGGTTAAACAATGGGCCAGAAAGTCAATCCGAACGGTCTCCGTGTCGGCGTAATTAAGAATTGGGATTCCCGTTGGTTCGCAAAGGACAATGTCTTTGGCGATCTCCTCGTGGAAGACTACAACATCCGTAAGTACCTGAAGAACCTGCTCAAGGACGCAGGCGTTCCGGCAATCGAGATCGAGCGTACCACCAAGGACGTCAAGATCCTCATCCAGTGCGCTCGTCCGGGCTTCGTGATCGGCCCTGGCGGCGAAAAGATCGAGAAGCTGCAGGCTGACGTTGCCAAGATGATCGGCAAGCCGGTCAAGATCTCCATCATCGAGATCAAGAACCCGGACACCAACGCAACTCTGGTTGCCGAGAACATTGCCGCTCAGCTCGAGAAGCGTATCTCGTTCCGTCGTGCGATGAAGCAGTCCATGGGCCGTGCAATGCGCATGGGCGCTAAGGGCATCAAGACCTGCTGCTCCGGCCGTCTGGGCGGCGCAGAAATCGCGCGTACCGAGCACTATCATGAAGGTACCATCCCGCTGCAGACCCTGCGTGCGGATATCGACTACGGTTTTGCTGAGGCGAACACCACCTACGGCAAGATCGGCGTCAAGGTTTGGATCTACAAGGGCGAGGTTCTCACCGGTGGCCCGCGTCTTGGCCGTTCGATCGAGGCTCCGAAGCCGGCATTCGAGCGCCGTGACCGCCGCGACCGCCGCGATGGCGACCGTCGCCGCAGAAATAACGACCGCGGCGAGCGCCGCGCACCCCGCCAGGAAGGAGGCAACCGCTAATGCTGCTCCCCAAGAGAGTTAAATACCGTCGCGTGCATCGTGGCCGCCTGAAGGGCAAGGCTACGCGCGGTAATTTCGTTGCATATGGTGATTTCGGCCTGCAGGCTACTGAGCCGTGCTGGATCACCTCGAACCAGATCGAGGCTGCCCGTATCGCCATGACCCGTTACACCAAGCGTGGTGGTAAGGTTTGGATCAAGATCTTCCCCGACAAGCCGGTTACCGAGAAGCCGGCCGAAACCCGAATGGGTTCCGGTAAGGGCTCGCCGGAGTACTGGGTTGCTGTTGTAAAGCCGGGCCGCGTTCTCTTCGAGATCGGCGGCGTATCCGAGGAGGTTGCACGCGAGGCACTCCGTCTGGCCAGCCACAAGCTGCCCTGCAAGACCAAGTTCGTTGCCCGTGAGACCAAGATTGGTGGTGAAGAATGATGAAGGCAAAAGAGATTAGATCGCTGACCGCTGAGGAACTGCAGAACAAGCTGGCAGATCTCAAGAAGGACCTCTTCAACCTTCGTCTGCAGCACGCAACCAATCAGCTTGACAACGTCAACAAGATCACGGAAGTGAAGCGCGACATCGCGCGCGTCAACACCGTTCTCCGCGAGCTTCAGCTTGCGGCAAAGTAAGGAGGTAAGCGAAGTTGAGCGAGAGAGCGTTACGTAAGACCCGCGTGGGGCTGGTCGTATCCGACAAGATGGATAAGACCATCGTAGTTGCGATTGAGGATAGCGTACAGCATCCTCTGTATAAGAAGGTTATGAAGAACACCTACAAGCTGAAGGCGCACGACGAAAACAACGAGTGCAAGGTTGGCGACAAGGTGAAGGTAATGGAGACCCGTCCGCTGTCCAAGGACAAGCGCTGGCGCCTGGTCGAAATTATTGAGAAGGCGAAGTAAGGAGGGGAACACATGATTCAGCAGGAAACTTTTCTGCGTGCAGCTGACAACAGCGGCGCTAAGGAACTGAAGTGCATCCGTGTTCTCGGCGGCTCCACTCGTAAGTACGGCAATATCGGCGACGTTATCGTTTGCTCGGTGCGCAAGTGCACCCCGGGCGGCGGCGTCAAGAAGGGCGACGTTGTCAAGGCTGTTATCGTTCGTTCGGTAAAGGGCCTGCGCCGTGCGGACGGCAGCTATATCCGTTTCGATGAGAACGCGGCTGTTATCATCCGTGAAGATAAGAACCCGCGCGGCACCCGTATCTTTGGGCCTGTTGCGCGTGAGCTGCGCGACAAGGATTACATGAAGATCCTGTCCCTGGCTCCCGAAGTACTGTAAGGAGGTCGCCGTCATATGAACAATTTGCATGTTAAAACGGGCGACACCGCCGTTGTCCTCTCCGGCAAGGAGAAGGGCAAGAAGGGCAAGGTTCTGTCCGTAAACCCGAAGAAGGGTATGGTCGTAATCGAGGGCGTAAATATGGTAACCTGCCATACCAAGCCCCGCCGTCAGGGTGAGCAGGGCGGCATCGTAAAGCGCGAAGGCGCTCTGCGTGCTTGCAAGGTCATGAAGGTTTGCCCCAAGTGTGACAAGCCCACCCGTCCGGCACACAAGATTCTGGACAATGGCGCAAAGGTTTGCGTTTGCAAGCACTGCGGCGCTGAAATTTAAGGGGAGGAAAAGCTATGCCTAGATTAAAGGATAAATATGAAGCAGAAGCTCGTCCTGCTCTGATGAAGAAGTTCGAGTACAAGAGCCCGATGCAGATCCCGAAGCTCGACAAGATCGTTGTCAATGTTGGCTGCGGTAAGGAAGCAAACGGCAACGCCAAGGTTATCGAGGCAGTTGTACGCGATCTGACCGCGATCACCGGCCAGAAGCCGGTCGTAACCCTGGCGAAGAAGTCGGTTGCGAACTTTAAGCTCCGTGAAGGCATGCCGGTTGGCGTAAAGGTTACCCTGCGCTCCGACCGCATGTGGGAGTTCCTAGATCGTCTGTTCAACGTGGCTCTGCCGCGTGTACGTGACTTCCGTGGTATCTCGGCGAACTCCTTCGACGGCCGCGGCAACTATGCCTTTGGCCTGAAGGAACAGCTCATCTTCCCGGAAATCGAGTACGATCAGATCGACAAGATCCGTGGTATGGACATCATCATCTGCACCACCGCGGAAACCGACGAAGAAGCACGTGAGCTCCTGACCATCATGGGCGCTCCGTTCGCAAAGTAAGAAGGAGGAGGATTCTAACATGGCGAAGAAGGCAATGGTACTCAAGCAGCAGAAGACTCCGAAGTTCTCTACTCGTCAGTACAACCGCTGCAAGATCTGCGGCCGTCCGCATGCTTACCTGCGCGATTTCGGCATCTGCCGTATCTGCTTCCGTGAACTGGCTTACAAGGGCCAGATCCCGGGCGTGCGCAAGGCATCCTGGTAATCAGAATACGAGCAAACAGCGTGAAACAATTCGGTTTCACGCTGTTTTTTTATTTTCTCTGAGATTTTGAGTAGCTTGACAGAAATGCAAAAAACTAGTAAGCTTGAGGTATGAAAAGGATGTGTCCTCTACGATATCAAACACCAAGCGGAAGGAAGGGAGCGATATGTGCAAAACCGGAAAACGAATATTCCTCTGTATGTTCTTGATTTTGTGTTTGGTCGGCTTTCCATTTGCCGGGGCTGTGGATACAGACATTTCCCAAACACGTGATGGCTACACCACCGAAATCGAATGGCTGAGCGACGTGGATTTTATCATCCGCGGTTATCTGGATGGTGTTCTGCTGCATGAAGCAGTCGGTAAAGTTGGCGGCGAAACGGTACTTTCCAGAGAATTTGACGCAGATGGCAACCTGATTCGGGAGGAAATCATCCAGGTGTCGGACGTGATTTCTCCCGCGCCGGAAGAAGTGGTACAGGAACTGCGCATCTATGAAGCGTCGGAAGGCCTTCGGGCTGCGCTGGGAACGTATCTGACATACACCGTAGCACAGACCCCATACGGCCCTTTGCTTTTCCCGTCTACCGGTTTGCTGCAATGCGTGAACGGCAACCACCTGTGCAGCCTTTGGCGCGCCCAACAAGGAGGAGCATGATGAAGAATACGAAAAAGTGCCCCAAATGCGCGTGTGATGTGATACTAGAAGTTTGGTATAACCCAATATGGTATCGCAATCAGTACATTCCTGTGGGTATTACAATGTTTTCGGCAGTATCTGTCACCAGGTATGTCTGCGCTGGCTGCGGCTATACCGAGGAATGGGTGGATAAGGAAGACATTCCCAAGCTGCGCGAAAAGTACCCGCGCATTTTCCCCAGCAAGTAAACCGAAAAAGAAGGGCCGCGGCCCTTCTTTTTTTGTAGACACCCGGCAGTTTCTGCCGGACGCACCCTCAAAATAGCGGCTCGCAGCGGCCGCCGCGCCGCCGCATTCTACCGGAACAAACTATTCACACGTACCACCGCATTTTTCCTATGGCCGGGTAGCGTTTTCTTCGAAAACGCGTAGGCCGCGGCAAGGAGGGATGAGGGATTGCAAAAGGGGGAAGGGAACCATGG
>JAUMSA010000053.1 GCA_031293105.1 Butyricicoccus sp.
AACAGTCTTGCTAACGGACATACAAGCCCAAGGAGGGATTGGTCAGCCAGTTGCTCCCCTTATTGTAGCTTAGGCAAGAGGAGGAAAAGAAGCCCAGCCGGATGCGGGGCTTCCAACCAATAATTATTGTAATAGGAGGGACTTGTCATGAAATCAAAAATCCTGGTAGCCTATTTTTCGGCGAGCGGAACCACCGCTCACGTGGCGCAGACCTTGGCGCAGGCGGCTTCGGCGGATTTATATGAAATTGAACCGGCTGTTCCGTACAGCGCAGCCGATCTGGATTGGATGAACCCTAAGAGCCGCAGCAGCGTGGAGATGAAAGATTCATCCTCGCGTCCGGCGATTGCTGGCCGGGTGGCGAATATGGCCGATTACGATGTCATTTTTGTCGGTTTTCCGATCTGGTGGTATGTGGCGCCGACCATCATCCAGACCTTTTTGGAAAGCTATGATCTTTCGGGAAAGACCATCATCCCCTTTGCCACCTCCGGCGGCAGCGGATTGGGGCGCACCAACGAGAAATTGCAGGAAAGCTGCCCGGGTGCGACCTTGCGGCCCGGTAAGCTGCTCAACGGCCGTCCATCCGCCCCGGTGCTGAAAAAATGGGTGGAATCTCTGGACCTGAAATAAACAAAGAACCCGGACGGGAGAAAACCGTCCGGGTTCTGCTATTTGTACGGGATTTTATCAATCATCGAGATTTTGGCCATTGGTACGAATGACCTTTTGATACCAGTAGAACGAATCCTTGCGATGGCGGGACAGGTCGCCAGTGCCGTCGTCGTGCTTGTCTACATAGATCATGCCATACCGTTTGCGCATTTCGCCCGTGCTGGCCGATACCAGATCGATGCAGCCCCAAGGGGTGTAGCCGATCAAATCCACACCGTCGCTGATGGCTTCCCCCATGGCCTGGATGTGCTGGCGCAGATAGTCGATGCGGTAGGGGTCGTGGATGCTACCATCGGCTGCCCGTTCATCGATAGCGCCCAGGCCGTTTTCCACAACCATCAGCGGAATCTGATAGCGGTCATACAGGTGGTTGAGCACCCAGCGCAGACCCAGCGGGTCGATCTGCCAGCCCCATTCGGTGGCCTGCAAGTAGGGGTTGCGCAGGCCGCCCAGAGCGCCGTTGCCGGTCGAGGGGTCGCCCTCCTGGCGGGTGCCGACGCAGCGGGAATCGTAATAGCTGAATGTGTAGAAGTCCACCGTGCCTTCGCGCAGGTCGGCCGCATCTTCGGGGGAGATGTCGAGCGTCACGCCCTGCTCTTGCAGCAGACGCTTGGCATAGGACGGGTATTCACCGCGCACATGTACATCGCCTGCCAGCAGGTTGTGCAGCCGGTCGACCGAAAGCTGGGTCAGCTGATCTTCGGGCGAACAGGTACGGGGATAGACGCACATATAGGCGATCATGCAGCCCATCTGGTTTTCCGGGTCGATCTCGTGCGCCAGGCGTACCGTGCGCGCCGAAGCTACAAGCTGATTGTGCAGCGCCTGCCAGCGGTCCTGCGCGGTGCAGGTTTCAGGCAGCATGCCGCCCGCGATAAAGCTGCCGAACGGCACGGATAGCATGTTGATCTCGTTGAAGGTCAGCCAGCGGCGCACCTTGCCGCGATAATGGCGCAGTACGGTTTCCGCGTAGCGCAGGAAGCAGTCGATCAGCTTGCGGTTTTTCCAGCCGCCGTAGGCGGTGGTCAGATGCAGCGGGTTTTCATAATGCGACAGCGTGACCAGCGGCTCAATGCCATACTTGTGTAGCTCATCAAAGACCGCATCGTAAAAGGCCAACCCTTCGGCGTTGGGCTCCTCCTCGTCTCCGTTGGGGAAGATGCGCGACCAGGAGATCGACAGGCGGTACACCTTGAACCCCATTTCGGCAAACAGGGCGATGTCCTCTTTCCAGTGGTGATAGAAGTCGGTCGCTTCGTGATTGGGATAAAAAGCGCCGGGCTCGGGCGGGATGGTGATGCGGCGCGGGGTGTTTACATTGCCGCCCGTAAATACGTCGTCAATCGACGGGCCGCGGCCACCGGCATTCCAGCCGCCTTCATACTGGTTGGCGGCCGTAGCGCCGCCCCATAAGAAATCTTTCGGAAACGAGATGGGCATGGTCATTCCTCCTAGGCTTATAAAATGGTCAGCAGACGGTCACCATGGGTCACATCCGGCTGCTGCACGGGTACGACTTCCAAAAATTCATCGGTGTTGGTCACGACAATCGGGGTCGTGACATCATATCCTTCGGCGCGCAGCGCATCCAAATCGCAGGACAGCAGGCGCTGGCCCTTTTTCACGGTATCACCCGGCTGCACATAGGCGGTGAAATGCTTGCCTTGCAGGGCAACCGTATCGCGGCCGATGTGGATGAGCAGTTCCACGCCGTCTGTGCTGCGCAGACCGACGGCATGGTGGGAATCGAGCAGGGTTTCGACTGTGCCGTCAAACGGGGCATAGACCGTGCCATCGGCCGGGGCCAGCGCAACGCCAGCGCCCAGAACGCCCGACGCAAAGGTTTCATCGGATACTTCGGACAGGGGAACCAGATGGCCGTCCATCGGGCTGTCAATCAGATGACGGTCGGTCGAGGGCGAAGCGACAGCCGGCTTGGCCGGAGCGGAATCCGCAGTGCTTTCCGGGTCGCGGAAGCCCAAAATCATGGTCAGGATAAACGAAACAACAACCGCAATCAGGCAGGTGAGGGCAATGTACAAAATGGAGATCGGACGGTCGGATTCAATGTACTGGATGGTGGTCACCAGGCCGGGGCAAGCGGTCGAAAAGCTCTTGAGCTGCATCAGACCAGCAAAGCAGCCCGACACAAAGGAGGACAAGATAACCGCGATAAAGGGGCGCTTGAGCCGCAGAGTGACACCATACATGGCCGGTTCGGTGATACCAGCAACCAGCGCGGAAAATCCGGCTGCTGCCGCGGTTTGCCGCATGTTTTTGTTCTTGGAACGCAGGGCAACCGCCAGAGAAGCGCCGCCCTGGGCGAGGTTTGCACCAAGCTGTGCGACCATGACAATGGTTTCATAGCCGAGCGAACTGAGGGATGCAATGGCAATCGGGGTCAGGACGTGGTGCATGCCGAACAGCACGAGCACCGGATAAATACCGCCGATGATGCCAACTGCCAGCCAGCCCAGGTTCTCCTGAATCCAGACCAGAGCGCCCGACAGCGCATCACCAGCAATCGCACCGGCAGGGCCGACCACCCACAGGGCAATCGGGGCGCAGATGAGCAGGATGAGCATGGGGTCGAGGAAGGTTTTCGTAATCGCCGGGGTGATGCGGTCGACGAGCTTTTCAACCTTGGACAAAACCCAGGCCATGATGATGGCCGGCAGGATGGAGTACGGATAATTGGCCGCCGTGACCGGAATGGCGAACAGCGAAACCGGTTCACCGGCAGAGAACAACGCTTGCAGCGAAGGATGCACCAAAATACCGGCAATCGTGATGCTCAAGAACAGGTTGGCATTAAAATACCGGGCAGCCGAGGCCGCGACCAGCATGGGCAGGAAGTAGAACGAACCGTCACCAATAATGGTCAGCACCTGATAGGTCATGCTGTCGGTTTGCAGTACGCCGATCATGGGCAGCAGCACGAGCAACACCTTCATCATCGCGCAGCCGATAACCGCCGGGATGACCGGTGTCATGGAGCCGAGCAGGGCGTCCATCATGCGGGCAGGGATGCTTTTTTTCTTCTTTTCGGGCGCCGGGGCAGCCGTTTGGTCGAGAATGCCGAGTTCCTGCAAGGCTTTAAAGACCACCGGAACCCGGTTGCCGATGATGATTTGATATTGTCCGCTGGCGTGTACGACGCTGATGACGCCCGGAATGGACGATACCGCTTCGTCGTCGGCCAGACTTTCGTCGGCCAGTGTCAGACGCAGGCGAGTGGTGCAATAGGTAGCGCCGCGGATGTTGGCCTTTCCGCCAACTTTTTCCGCGATTTGCGCGGCAGTTTGTTTCCAATCCATGATTGATTCTACCCTTTCTTGATGCTTTTGTTTTTATCAAAAACCGGCTTCTCCGCGCGCTTGAGAGGCGGGCTTTTTGCTTAAGGTTTGGTGACCCGTGCAATGTGCACGGTCAGATACAGTTCTTCTTCTTCGCCTAAATGCTGGCCCCGGGTGCTGGCGATATAGGCCGCAATCTCCTGGGTGCAGGCATAGGCGTCGGGATATTTGCTGCGGACAGCCAAAAGCAGTTCGCTGTCGTCGTCGCCATAGTAGGTGCCCAGCATCAGCCGCTGAGCAAAGAATTTTACATGAGTCAAAAAACGGCAGTATGCCAGAGAAGTAATATCGAAATCAATCGGAAAATGACGGTGTACAATATCGCAGATGGTATGGATGAGTTCGGTCACCTCATACATTTGGCTGATTTCGATGCCGGTTTCCGCGTTGACAAAGTGCAGCGCCATAAAGGCGGCTTCGTCCTCAGCGAACGGCACCGACAAGGCCTCGCGGATCATCTGCGCGGCCTGTAAACCGACCGCATATTCATCCGGATAATACCGCTGGATTTCCCAGCGCATCGTGTTGCGGATGACCAAACCGTTTTGGTAACGCTGTACCGCGGAATAAATGTGGTCGGTGATGGTGATATAGATGTTATCATCCAGCGGTTTACCCAGGCGTTCGCCGGCCATTTGGATGATTTTTTCGCTTAATACCGCATAGTTCATGGGAATGCGGGCAACCAGCTCCTGAAAGCGGCTGGTGTTTTCCTGGGATAGCTGAAAGACTTGCTCGGCTCTTGCATGAGGGACTCGGTCGCCGGCTTTCTTTTGAAAAGCAATCCCTTTTCCCATCACCACGAT